>CAZWQC010000024.1:0-14844 GCA_964635785.1 uncultured Ectothiorhodospiraceae bacterium | reverse complement strand
GGGTCAAGGCCGTGGGCAAGAAAGAGCAGGACATCGCCGTCGGGATGTTGGGGACAGGGGGTCCGCCGCGCCGGGTGGCAGCCGCCGCCATGACCTGATTGCCGGCGCGCCCCTTGAAATGCTGCACTGCAGCATTATCTATATATCAACGGTCGACGAGGCCGAACACACATCAAACCGGAGACCGCACCATGACCAACACACAAGACTTCACCAGTTTCTTCAAAGCTGCCCCCGCCGCAATCGACACCGCAGCCATGACCGACGCCTGGAAGACATGGGCGACCTTCGGTGAGCGCTTCAGCGCCATCGCGCGCGACGCCTGGCCGAACGTCGCCGACGAACTACCGGAAGGCGCTCGCCCACCCCTGTGGTTCGTGCAACTCGGTGCTTTTGCCGAATCGACCAATGCTGACCGCCTGCGTGCCAAGGTGGCAGAATTTCAGCTCGGCCAAGTCAAAGTGCAACCGCTTGAGGCAAACGATGGCTTTGTTTATCGTGTCCGCCTGGGGCCATTGGCTTCCCAAGAGACGGCCGAGCAGACCCTCGCCAGATTGCGCGATCATGGCCTGCAATCCATGCAGATCATCTTGGATTGACCGCGCGCATCTTGCGCTGGGGTAATCGCTGGTCGAACCGATTATTATGTTCCGTCGATCGTTTCATGAGTTCTCGTGTCTCCTCCCCTACGGGGGACAGGGCGCAGCAGACTTTTCTGCGAAAACTTTTGCAACAATCAATACCGATGTACTCTGATGGGACTGCCACATCAACTAACCAAGCCGATTCGTATCTCTGGGCTAGCTTGCACCGCAGTTTCTGGCCGGACCTGCGTGAAAAAGCCTCGCCCAGCTGCGATCGGCGCTCTTTAAGGATTCCACAATGATGCAAGCTCCGTTTTCCATCAAACTGTTGTTATTGATCACCATGACGATGATGGCCGTGGTGGCGAAATCGACACCGATACCGTCGCCACCGAGCTTGTCTGCGAAAAGCTATGTCCTTTTAGCTGTGGACAGCGGTGATTTTCTGGTATCGGTCAATGCCGACGAGATCATGGAGCCGGCGAGTCTGACCAAAATCATGACGGCCTATGTCGTCTATGGCGAAATCGAGGCCGGCCGTATCGGCCTTGACGACCTGGTTCCGATCAGTGAACGCGCATGGCGTATGAAAGGTTCGCGGATGTTTCTCGAGGAAGGAACGCAGGTATCGGTTCGAGCGTTACTGAAGGGGGTCGTCGTGCAGTCAGGCAATGACGCGAGCGTTGCCTTGGCCGAATACGTCGCCGGTACGGAAACCGCATTTGCCGATCTAATGAATGCCCAAGCCGCGGCGCTCGGTATGCAAAACAGTCACTTCGTCAATGCCACCGGCTGGCCACATCCCGACCATTTCGTTACTGCGCGGGACATTGTGCTATTGTCGCGGGCATTGATCCGGAACTACCCGGATCACTACGTCTGGTACTCCGAGCGGGAATTCACCTACAACGAAATCCCGCAATACAACCGAAACCGTTTGCTCTGGAAAGACGAATCCGTCGACGGCATTAAAACCGGCCATACCGACAATGCCGGTTACTGCCTTGCCGCCTCTGCCGAACGTGACGGCTTTCGGCTGATTTCCGTTGTTCTTGGGGCAGACAGCGATGACAGCCGCACCGACTCGAGTCTCGCCTTGCTCAGCTACGGCTTCCGTTTCTTCGAGAAGCACAAGCTCTATAGTGCCGGCACCGAGCTAACGTCGGCCCGTATCTGGGGCGGACAGGAAACGGAAGTGCCGTTGGGTTTGGCGGACGATCTTTACGTCACCATCGAACGCGGGCGCTACGAGGATCTTAGGGCCGATATGACCTTGCTCGCAGAGGTCGACGCGCCAGTTGGGCAAGGCACCGAACTTGGCAACGTCAAGATCACCCTCGACGGGAAAATCGTGAAGCAACAACCACTGGTCTCTCTTCAGCCCGTCAAAAAAGGCGGGTTATGGCGCTGGGCGGTCGATTCGGTTTTACAGTTGCTACCTTTCTAACGGCCAATACCGTTTCAGAAATGCCATCACCTGCCCCTTTCACGACTCAAATCCAAGGACTCCCACGGAGCGTGGTCGGAAAATCAATACCTAACCACTACCGTTCCCTGTCGCTCGCCCCTCGTGGGCAGAGCGACAGGGGTGGCACCTGAGCTTCGCAGAATTAGTTCTTGGAATAGAACGCGGTCGTGAACGGTCCGGTGCCCATACCGTTGGGGCAATGCCTTTGTTTATCGTGATTCGATCAGATCGCAACTCGCCTTCATGCCGAGCTAACACCCGGTACCGATCATATCGGTGCCGACCGAACTCAAGTGCAACCGACGAACGTGGTACACTTGCGATCGGTATTGCGACACCGACCGAGGTCACCATGTTGGGTTTCAAGAAAGGGCGTAGCCAAACGGAAACGGATGCACCCGAAGACACCGCGAAACCAAAACGCGGACTGTTTTCGCGCTTACGGGAAGGCTTGTCCAAGACAAGCGCTGCATTGACATCCGGGATGACGGATTTGTTCGCGGGAAAACGGGCGATCGACGACGAACTACTCGAAGAAATCGAGGAGCGTCTCCTGCTCGCGGACGTTGGTGTCGAGGGAACACAGCGGATCGTCGCTGATCTTACTTCGCGGGTAGCGCGCAAACAACTCGGCGATGCAGACGCGTTGTTCGATGCGCTGCACGAGGATTTGGTTAGCATTCTGCGTCCCGTGGCGATACCACTGATCATCGACCGAACCCACCAGCCCTACGTGATTCTCATGATCGGGGTGAACGGCGTCGGCAAGACGACGAGTATCGGAAAACTCGCCAAGCGCCTGCAGGCCAATGACTTCACCGTACTACTCGCAGCAGGCGATACCTTTCGAGCGGCTGCGGTGGAACAACTCAAAGTCTGGGGCGAGCGCAATCAGGTTGCGGTGATTGCACAAGAACGACGTGCGGATGCCGCATCGGTGATCTTCGATGCCCTGCAGGCAGCACGAGCCCGCAAAACGGATGTAGTGATTGCCGATACGGCAGGACGCCTGCATACCCAAGCCCACCTGATGGACGAATTACGCAAAGTCAAGCGCGTCATTCAGAAGTTCGACCCGAGTGCACCGCACGAGGTGTTACTAGTGGTCGATGCGGGGACGGGCCAGAATGCTTTGCGCCAAGCGCAGGAATTTCATGCCGCGGTTGGTTTGACCGGCATCGCGGTGACCAAACTCGACGGCACGGCGAAAGGGGGCATCTTGTTTGCGATCGCCGAACAGTTGGGGATCCCCATTCGCTTCATCGGGGTCGGTGAGCAACTCGAGGATCTGCGAGAACTCGATGCCGATGAATTTGTCGCCGCTTTGTTGGGGACAACGGACCGAGCACCGGCATGATTCGCCTGCGCAACATCGGCAAACGCTATGCTGCCGGGCAAGACGCCCTCGCCGAAATCAATTTGGAGTTGCATCGTGGCGAAATGGCGTTTGTCACCGGCCATTCCGGGGCCGGCAAGTCCAGTTTACTCAAACTCATCGCCATGATCGAACGCCCCACCCGCGGGCAGATCTGGGTCGACGACCACGATCTGTTACGGCTGAAACGCCGACAAATTCCGTTTTTTCGGCGCCGTCTTGGCATCGTGTTTCAAGATCATCATCTGCTCTACGACCGCACGGTCTTCGACAATATCGCTTTGCCGCTGATCATTGCCGGGTTTCGCCGACACGAAATCGGTAAGCGGGTGCGCGCGGCATTGGATCGCGTCAGTCTACTCGGTCGCGAAATGGCCTATCCCATCGGCTTGTCCACCGGCGAACGCCAGCGCGTCGGCATTGCCCGAGCCGTGGTCAATACCCCATCGATTTTGTTGGCGGACGAACCAACGGGTAATCTCGATCCTGCGTTGTCTCGGGAAATCATGGCCTTGTTTCTCCGTTTCAATGCCATCGGTACAACCGTACTCATTGCCAGCCACGACATCGAACTCATCGCCCAGATGCGTCGACGCGTCATTCGCTTGCGGGCTGGCATGCAATTATCGGATTTACCACCCGAACAGGCCGATCGGATTCTCGACTCATGAGCAGCTCACGCAATCGCCGCGGCCATCTGCCACCGGTACATGATCGCCTGACCGCGTATTGGCTGAATCATTTGCAAGCAATCGTTTTTAGTCTGGGTAAGCTCTATGCAACCCCGCTCGCTAGCACACTGACCGTCGCCGTGATCGGCGTGGCGTTGGCGTTACCGACCGGGTTGATCGTTTTGCTCGACAATGTGCATCAATTGACCGGCGGCTGGGCGCAAGGGGCGCAAGTGTCCGTGTTTCTCCGTCGTGACGTGGACTTGGCAACCCAAACGCAGTTGGCTACAACGATCCGGGCTTGGCCCGAGGTGGGTTACGTCAAGACCATTACACCTGCCGAGGCCCTAGCAGAATTCAAACAACATTCCGGTTTGCACGACGCGGTCGATGCACTTGAAGAAAATCCCCTGCCGCCCGTTTTAGTCATCACGCCCGCTTTGGCAGTAGCCACCTCGGATCTGCGCAGCCTTTCGATCAAACTGCAATCACTACCCATAACCGAGCAAGTCAGCGTCGATTTGGAATGGTTACGGCGACTGCACGTCATCACCGAAATCGCGCAACGCGTGATCTGGTTCGTCGCCGGATTGCTCGGAGGCACCGTTCTTCTGGTCGTTGGCAATACCATCCGGTTGGACGTAGAAAATCGACGCGATGAAGTCGAAGTCGGCAAGCTCATCGGGGCGACCAATGCCTTTATCCGGCGACCGTTTCTCTACGGTGGCATCTGGTATGGCTTGCTCGGCGGATTGTTAGCTAGCATTATCGTGGGGTTTGCCTTGGCCTGGATCGCAGAACCCATTGCCGAACTCAGTATTCTCTATGGCGTTGAATTAAAGCTCAAAGGACTGGGCCTTACTGGGGTGGCTACCGTCCTTGGCGTTGGTTTCTGTTTAGGACTCGGTGGTGCGTGGCTTGCGGTCGGACGCTACTTGCGCGCAGCGGATCCGGATTGAATGCGATATCTGCTGCATCGCAACGACACGTTGCTCGTAAGACCCCCTTGAAATCGATGGGTCGAGTCCTTAAATCACAGCGGAACTCAAAAGTAACCGGGACACTCTCATCTGGTACCAATACGCATCCCGCCACAACACGACAATCGATTGAACGGAGGCCGAGATTGATTATGACGCAAGCATTGGTTCAATACACTGAGCACATGCCACTTGGCAGTCTCGATAATTACATCCACGTCGCCTACCGGTTTCCGGTGCTGGAAGCCGAAACCGAGCACCATCTCGCCGTTCGGTTACGCGAAGAAGGCGACCTCGACGCGGCGCGGCGGTTGGTATTGCACAATCTGCGCTTCGTGATTCAAGTGGCGCGAGGCTACTCCGGCTATGGTCTACCGTTAGGGGATTTGATTCAAGAAGGCAACGTCGGACTCATGAAAGCGGTTAAACGCTTCGACCCTGACATCGGGGTTCGCTTGGTCTCGTTTGCCGTACATTGGATCCGAGCCGAGATCCACGAATTCATTTTGCGCAACTGGCGTATCGTAAAGGTTGCGACAACCAAGGCGCAACGCAAACTATTCTTCAACCTGCGCAGCGCAAAGAAACGCCTCGCCTGGCTCAATCATGATGAAGTCGCCGCCGTTGCGCAGGATTTAGGGGTCAGTCCGAAAGACGTCATGGAGATGGAGGCACGGCTGAGCCATCACGATGTCAGCTTCGATCCCGAACCCGATGACGATGACGAACGCGTCCTGACCCCTGCACAGTACCTGACCGACCAGAGCGCCGACCCAGCCACCGCCATCGAGGCCAGCGATTGGAGTGATTACAGCGAGCAGCGTCTGGAGCATGCCATGGCGACCCTGGACGACCGCAGCCGGGACATCGTCGCGAGCCGCTGGCTAAGCGAGCAGAAGTCGACCTTACATGAATTGGCCGACCGTTATGCGGTTTCCGCCGAACGCATCCGCCAGCTCGAAAACAACGCGATAAAAAAGCTTAGCCACGCGATGGTCGCATAGACAACCATCGTCTTGAAACTGACGATGACATGCCAAATACAAAAGCGCGCCGGTCAATCGACGCGCTTTTTTTCTGACACTCCTTTGCATCCTCCGCACCAGAGCACTCGACTCGATCGCTGTTACGGCACAGACAAGTTTGCTCGACTGTCCGTCAGCGGCTTCATTTAGCGCCAGATAACGATAATAAGCGCTGCAAAACGTCGTACATCTCGCTAAACTAACTCCACGGACTGTGATATTGCTCGCCAATTCAATTGTTTTTGTGAATTTTTTGCTAGCTAACGAGGGCACAGGGCAAAGCGAAATGCCACGACAACATTCCAAACCGGACCTACCGAGCAGCGACAAGCGGTGGAAACTGGTCAACGCGGCGATGCGCCGCAATGGTTACGCCGGCAATGCATTGATCGAATCCTTGCACAGCGTGCAAGATGCCTTCGGCTTTATCGATGAAACGGCCATGGTTTTTGTGGCTGAGTCATTGGATGTACCGCTGGCCAAGGTTTACGGGGTTGCCACTTTTTATCACCTGTTCACTCTCAAACCGCAAGGCCGACACACCTGCATCGTTTGTACTGGGACTGCATGTTACATCAAAGGTGCCGGTCCCTTGGTGGACAGCATTGCGACTCGTTATGGAATCCATGCTGGGGAAACCACCGAAGACAGCTCGTTGTCATTGCTCACTGCCCGTTGTGTGGGGGCCTGTGGCATTGCGCCGGCCGTGGTGCTCGATGGCCAAGTCCTTGGCGATCAAACGCCGGCGACATTAGCGGAAAAACTGGAGGCGCTGAACTAACCATGCATTTGGATGAACTCGCCGAACTCGCGCAGCAGTTTTATGCCGAAACGCATGCAGCCGAACGGGAGGTGCGCGTGTGCATGGCCGCCAGTTGCCAATCCTCGGGGGCGGCCGCTGTATTGGACCGCTTGCAATCCCATTGCGATGGCAAAGGCGGGCAATGCCGTGTCAAAGGCGTGGGCTGCATGGGCCTGTGCTCCGCTGGGCCATTAGTCGCAGTGGCCGAGCGGGATGCCAAAGTCGAAGAAACCACTCTGTACAAATACGTCACCCCAGACGACGCAACCGCAATTTTGCAAAGCGTCGGGCAGGCGCCCGTCGCTCATCTGCATTGCCCTGCCGATCAACCTTTTTTTGCGAAACAACGACGCATCGTGTTAGAAAACGCCGGACTGATCGACCCGAACAGCTTCAAGGACTATGTCGCAGTGGGTGGCTATTGGTCCATGGTGAAGACCCTCGATGAAATGTCGCCGGCGGATGTGTTGCGGGAAGTCACCACCAGCGGCCTGCGCGGACGCGGTGGCGGCGGTTATCCCACCGGCTTGAAATGGTCGTCCGTGGCCAAAATGCCCCCGGGGCAAAAGTATGTCATTTGCAATGCGGATGAAGGCGATCCCGGGGCGTTCATGGACCGAGCCATTCTCGAATCCGACCCCCACCGGGTACTCGAAGGTATGGCCATCGCCGCCTATACAGTGGGGGCTGATAAAGGCTACATTTATATTCGCGCGGAATACCCGTTGGCGGTGGAACGCCTTAAAAACGCGATTCGTCAGGCCAAACGCAATGGATTTCTTGGCACGAAGGTGTGTGAAACCCAGTTCAATTTCGATGTCGATATTCGGCTTGGCGCCGGGGCATTTGTATGTGGCGAAGAAACGGCGTTAATGGCCTCGATCGAAGGTTTGCGCGGCCAACCGCACCCGCGCCCGCCCTATCCTGCGGAATCGGGACTATGGGGCTACCCCACCTTAATCAACAATGTCGAAACCTTCGCCAATATACCACCCATCATCCGGGAAGGTGGGGATTGGTTCGCTGGCATTGGAACTGAACGCTCCAAGGGCACCAAGGTTTTTGCATTGGCCGGGGCCATTCGCAACACGGGTTTGATCGAAGTCCCCATGGGCACCAGTTTACGTGAAATCGTCGAGGTGATTGGCGGCGGAACACCGAACAGTGTACCACTGAAAGCAATACAAACAGGCGGGCCTTCCGGGGGCTGTATACCCGCTGACCACCTCGATACACCGGTCGATTACGACAGCCTGCGCGAGCTGGGTTCGATTATGGGCTCAGGCGGCATGATCATCATGGACGAAACGGCGAGCATGGTCGATGTTGCGCGGTACTTCATGGAATTTTGTATGACAGAATCCTGTGGGAAATGCGTTCCCTGTCGCACCGGTACCCAACAAATGCATGGCTTATTGACCAAGATCCACCATGGCTTGGCGACCGCAGAAGATCTGCTGCGATTGGAAACATTGTGCGACGTCGTACAGGCGACCAGCTTGTGTGGACTCGGTCAAACTGCGCCAAATCCGGTCCGTAGCACTTTACGCTTTTTCCGGGAAGAGTATCTCGGCAAATTGTTGGCCGAACGCGTCGACTCACCGGCATAAGAACCCAGCGAAGAGTGCGCCGTATGCGGGTAGTCGAGGTTTTTGATATGGCTGGATATTGTCGTCAACGCAAAGAATTTCCTATCATTTCTAGTTAAAGGATTCGAGAAGGCGCTATGGCTCAACCAGCACCCCCACCGACAAATGTGCGCGTGGTCACGCTCAAGATCAATGACCTCGATATTTCCGCCCGGGAGGATGAAAGCATCCTCGATGCGGCCCGGGATAACGGCATCGATATCCCAACCTTATGCTATTTGGAAGGTTTATCGCTTTGGGGGGGATGTCGGCTCTGTATGGTCGAGGTCGTTGGCAGCTCACGCTTGTTGGCAGCATGCTCAACCCGAGTTCGGGAGGACATGGTCATTTATACCGTGACACCGCAATTGCAACGCTATCGACAAACACTGGTGGAACTACTTTTCGCCGAACGAAACCATGTTTGCTCGGTGTGTGTCTCCAACGGCCATTGCGAATTACAGTCCTTGGCTCGTCGTTGCGGTGTGGATCATGTTCGGGTGCCCTATCGAAACGTGCGTTACACTGTCGACTCATCGCACGACTTGTTTCGCGTCGACCACAACCGCTGCGTCCTGTGTACTCGCTGCGTTCGAGTCTGCGACGAAATCGAAGGTGCCCACACCTGGGATGTCGCCGGGCGCGCCAGCGAGTGTTTTGTCATTACCGACTTGGCGCAACCCTGGGGCGAAAGCGAGTCTTGCACCAGTTGCGGCAAATGCGTTCAGGTTTGTCCCACCGGCGCATTGACACGTCAAGGCACGTCGGTCGGTGAAATGACCAAAGATCAAACCTTTCTGCCCTTGCTCGCCAGACGGAGGCAACCGGTATGAGTACGACGGAAAAAGTGACGGTCGCCACCACTTGGCTGGATGGGTGCTCCGGCTGCCACATGTCATTCCTGGATCTCGATCAGCGTTTGATCGACTTGGCAGCGCAGATCGAAGTTGTGTACAGTCCGTTGGTCGATAGTAAAGTCCTGCCAGAGGCGGTTGATTTGGGGATTATCGAAGGCTCGGTCAGCACCGTCGAGGACCTCCACAAAGCGCAAGCGTTTCGGCAACACTGTCATACTCTGATCAGTTTGGGTGATTGTGCGGTCAACGGCAATGTCCCGGCAATGCGCAATGCGTTTCAGCTGGATGCGGTCTATGATCGCGCCTATCGCGAAAATACCACGCTGCAGCCGCAGCGCCCCCATGTCGGTGTTCCCGCCTTGTTCGATCAAGTGCGGCCCGTCCACGGTGTGGTCGACGTCGATTTTTTCATTCCTGGATGTCCACCTGCCGCCGATGTCATTTGGTATGTTTTAACGGAATTGATTGCCGGACGCACGCCGGCACCCAGTCAGGTGACCGGTTTTGGAGCTTGAATCATTGCTTCGATATGACGCCCTTGAGTCAACCGCTGTTTTTGCCGGTCGACTCCGCTTTGCGATCTCATCGACGACCATCATGAACGGGAGGATAGATCCATGAGCCGCACTATCACCATCGAACCGGTCACACGGATCGAAGGTCATGCCCGCATTTCGCTGACGCTCGACGCCGCCGGGCAGGTCGATCAGGCCAAGTTTCATCTGACCCAGTTCCGCGGTTTCGAGAAGTTCTGCGAGGGCCGGCCTTATCGAGAGATGCCGGCACTGACCGCACGCACGTGCGGTATTTGTCCGGTCAGCCATCTCATTGCCTCCAACAAGGCATGCGACGACCTGTTGAGCGTCAAGATTCCGAGCACTGCCGTTAAACTGCGGCGGATCATCAACCTGGCGCAACTCGTACAATCTCATGCCCTCTCCTTCTTTCACCTCTGTTCACCCGACCTTTTGCTGGGCTGGGATGCCGACCCTTCATCCCGGAACATTTTCGGGGTCATGCAACAGCACCCCCAGCTCGCCAAGGACGGGATTCGGTTGCGCCAACTGGGTCAAGAAATCATCGAACAGCTGGGAGGTCGAAAGATCCACCCGACTTGGTGCGTCCCTGGCGGGGTCAATGAACCCTTGGACGCCGACAAACGCGCCACTTTGCTGGCCAGTCTACCGGAAGCCTTGGCTATCGCCAAACGGACTTACGACTTCTACAAAGGACTGGTGCCAACATTCAAAGCCGAGGCCGAACAGTTCGGTAAGCTCGACACACTGTTTTTGAGTCTCGTCAATGCCAAAGGCAATCTCGAACATTATGATGGTTTTTTCCGCATCAAAGATGCCAAAGGCAACATCGTCGAGGATATGATCCCAACCGACGAGTATAGCCAGATTATTGGGGAAGCCGTGGAAGACTTCACCTATATGAAATTCCCGTACTTCATTCCACTTGGCTATCCCAACGGCGTGTATCGCGTCGGTCCCTTGGCCCGCTTAAACAACGCTAACGCTTGTGGCACACCGTTTGCCGATGTCGCACTCGCCGAATTCCGTACCCTTCAGGAAGAAGGCCCGGTGAACTCCAGTTTCCATTATCACTATGCCCGATTGGTCGAAATCATTTATGCGCTGGAGACCATCGAACGCTTACTTAAAGACAATGATATTACCAGTTCTCGCGTTCGCGCCCGAGCCCGAGGAAACCGAGATGAAGGCATCGGTGTCGCGGAGGCACCGCGCGGTACGTTGATTCATCATTATCGCATCGACGACAATGGTCTGATGACGTGGATGAATTTGATTATAGCCACCGGACACAACAACCTCGCCATGAATCGCAGCATCCAACAAGTCGCCAAAGCCTATGTCGACGGCAACGCATTGCAAGAAGGCATGTTAAATCGGGTCGAGGCGGTCATTCGTTGTTACGATCCCTGTCTAAGTTGCGCCTCGCACGCTTTCGGGCAAATGCCCATGACCATCGAACTTTTCGACGCGAGCGGCCAGATCGTCGATCGACTCCAGCGCTGACGCGACCGTCAGACCGATGAGCACACCACGGAAAAACCTGGTCATCGGCTACGGCAGCCCGATTCGGGGTGACGATGCCCTCGGGCCGATCGTGGCCGATCGTTTGCAAGCAGCCTCCCTTCCGACGAACGTCACGATCATTGCACGGCATGTGCTGACGGCCGATCTACTCCCCGATCTCCTTGCCTGCGAACGGGTCATATTCATTGACGCTGAAATCCACGGTGAACCGGGCGAAGTCTACCAACGCTGGCTACATCCCGATCACAACCATCCAGCCGCCATGGGCCACTTTCTCGATCCGCGCGAATTACTGACTTGGGCAGCGGTATTATATAACCACACCCCAGAAGCCCTACTCGTCTCCACACCGGCGGTTTCACTGGACTACGCCTATTGTGAACTGAGTCCAATGCTGGCAATTGCTGCACAGCGCGTACAAACCCGTGTCCTGGAATTGCTCGCGTCTGCTTAAACCCTTGCATTCGTTTCGACCAAACGTTGCGGTGCCAGCCATTGACTCCATCTGCCAATATCGCTAACGTCGGCAGTCCGTTTGTTTCGGAGGAAAACCCTTGCATCGCCTGTCGTGTTGGACGTGGACCGGCTGTTGGCTCGTGACACTGTATTCCTGTTGGCCGATCTCGGTTGCCGCCGAGACCGAGGTGACCACGCCCACGAGCTATGAAGTGATTGTCGAGGGACTGAGCAAGGCCCACAAACCCAACGCCATGGCGTTTCTCACCCTGCATCAACGCCGCGATCAACCGTATCCGGGGGTCGCACGCGTCCGCGAATGGGCCACGCTCGGTGAACAGGAGATCCGACAAGCATTGCAACCGTTCGGCTACTACCGCCCAATCATCACGATGACAATGACGGAGCAGGCTGGGCAATGGGAAGTGCGGTACACGGTCGAGCTGGGCGAGCCAGTATTGGTCACGCGATTGGTATTGGATTTGGATGGCCCGGGGGAGACGGATCCATTGTTGCAGGCGGCATTGACTGATTTCCCCCTCCAACATGGCGCGCCCCTCGATCACGGGTTGTATGAAAACGGCATCAGCGGTATTTTGTCGGCAGCGCAAGCGCGTGGCTACTTCGATGCCAAGACGACTGAACGCAAAATCGAGGTCTTTCCCGAGCCTTACGCGGCAAAAGTGACAGTGCGCGTCGAAACGGGACGGCGTTACCGTCTCGGGGCCGTTCGCTTCGCGCAACAGGAACCGATTCTGCGTGAGGCGTTGCTGCGCCGTTTCGTGAACTACACGCCCGGCGACTTCTACCAAACCAGCACCTTGGTGGCTTTCCAAGACGGTCTGATCGGGAGCGAATACTACGATGTCGTGGATATTTTGCCCCAGCTGGACCAAGCCGACGACGACTTGTACACGCCGATCGAGGTGACCTTGGTGCCAAATGAACGGCATCGGTTTCAAGTTGGCGTCGGTTATGGGACCGATACCGGTCCACGTACCCGGATCGACTGGTCGGTTCGGCGCCTAAACAAGCGCGGTCATCGGTTGCGTACCGAGGCTGGCATGTCGTTCGTGCGCCAAGGTCTATCGAGTCGTTACGAAATCCCGGGCAAACAAGCCGCAACCGACCATTACTACATCAATCCCCGTTTCGAGCGGACCATCACCGATACGGCCGAGAGCAAAGCGACCGCTTTGAATGTGGGATACACCCGCCGGCGTGGACTGTGGACACGGAACCTGTTCCTCGAAGCGACGCGGGAAGTCTTCGACGTCGGTGGGACCAGCCGTCACGGTTTCTTCTTAATCCCCGGCGTGAACTGGTCACGCAAGAACAGTAACGACCCGCTGTTTCCGACCCGTGGCAGCCACCTTTTTGTTGAGCTCAAGGGCTCGTCAACCGCTGTGGGTGCCGATACCACGTTCATTCAAGCCACCGTCCAAGGCAAATTGATTCGCGCCCTGTTCAGCGAACGACACCGCCTGCTCGCCCGCGCCCAGCTCGGCGCCACCGAAGTGACCGATTTCCAACGATTGCCGCCAAGTTTGCGCTTTTTTTCCGGTGGTGATCACAGTGTTCGTGGTTATCGTTATCAATCATTGGGACCGGTCGATGCCGACGGTGAACGCACCGGTGGGCGACACATCGTTGTTGGCAGCCTGGAATACGATTTTCGCATCTTCGACAAATTTAGCATCGCTGGGTTTATCGACTATGGCAACGCCTTGAACAACTTTAGCGATGACCGCCACACCAGTGCCGGTGGTGGCATTCGTTGGTTGTCGCCGATCGGCCCAATTCGCTTGGACTTCGCCCATGGCTTCGATCGCGATGTCGGCGATACCCAGTTGTTTCATTTGATCATCGGCCCGGATTTGTAACGCCATGTCGTCAACCGCAAAGCCCCCCCATCATCGCCGCAGTCGTCGCTTCCGGCGATTTTTTTTCCGTGCTGTGCTCGTGCTTTTCGTCTGCCTGGTCGTACTGGTTGGCATTGGCGTCGGTGTCCTCGGCAGCGAACGCGGTTTGCGTTGGGCGATCGCTCAAATTGAACCGTGGTTGCCGGGTGAATTGGCAATCGGCTCACTCCAAGGCCATTTGCTCGATGACTTGACCGTAACCGATTTGCATTATTGGCAAGACAACGGCGTGGCCGCCGACCTGCGCAAATTACGTTTCGCCTGGGAGCCTCGCCAATTGTTGCAGCGCCGCGTGCAAGTACGGACATTGATGGTGCACGGATTGGATTTCTATCTACCGCCCGCAGCACCAGCTGCCGAACAACCACCACCGGAACCTGCGACAGCATTACCTTCCCTGCAGTTACCCGTGGCCCTCGGCATCGCTCGGCTGGACCTTGCCGACATTCGTCTATGGTCGCCACCAGCGGGCGAGCGTGCACGTCGAGAGACGGGCTTCCTCAACGTTTCTTCGAGCCGTCACGCAACCCCGTCTGCTGCCGACACGCCCCTGTTCGAATTGGTGTCAACTCGGTTGAGCGCAACCCTCGATCGCTCGGGTGAACTCGATCTCAAGACCCTCCATGTCGCCATACCCGAACTGCAAGCGGATGTCGCAGGCCGCGTGATGTTGACCCCGGATTATCCTCTAGCGCTCAAGTTCAACTGGTCCTACCAACTGCCTGACTGGCCATTGCTACAAGGACAGGGCGAGCTATCCGGTAATCTAAGCTCACTCAGTGTCACGCATCGGTTGGCCGGGCCAATGGTCGCCGAGCTCGTGGCACGCCTCGACGATCCCTTGGAGAAACGGCAGTGGCAAGCCAGCTTGAGCCTCGACCTACCCGATGTGACCGCATTGCCGCTCGGGCTGCCCTCAGGGGCGATGGATCTTACCCTAACCGCCCGGGGCGATGACCATCGCTTTGGCGGTCATGTCAAGGCGGGATTACGTGAGGCACCTGCCGACATCG
>CAZWQC010000023.1:11064-14965 GCA_964635785.1 uncultured Ectothiorhodospiraceae bacterium | reverse complement strand
AGAGTGCTGCGCTGTATATCGATCATTACGCTCGTACCAGCGACGACCTGACCACCGGGCCGGATTGGCTGGTTGCGCATCGTCGTGCCGCGTTGGCGCGATTCGCCAACCACGGCTTTCCCGATCCGCGTCAGGAGGAGTGGAAATACACTAATGTGCGACCGATCGCCAACAAGCGTTTCGAGCCGGTATCACGAGACCAGCCGGCGATAAACGAAGCCACGGTCGCGCATTTGGCGCCATTGGTGTTCGGCCAAGGCGACGGCGCGCCCGCATTGGTGGGGTATCGGATGGTGTTTGTCGACGGACATTTTGTGCCGGCGTTGTCGGATCTTGCAGAGCTACCGGCGGGGCTTGAGGTGTTGCCGTTGCCGACGGTCCTTGCGGCAGGGCATGCCCGTCTGGCGGACACGCTCACGACGGCCGCCATGTTCGAGGACAACAGTTTTACGGCGCTGAATGCGGCATTCATTGACCAGGGCGCCTTCATTACCGTCAAGCCCAATAGCCGTCTTGACAAGCCGGTCTACCTGTTGTTTGTGAGTACCGCAGGCAGCGAACGGCCGCTGGTCTTTCATCCGCGGATCGTGATCGATGTCGGGGCCAACAGCGAAATCAGTGTGGTTGAGCACTATGTGGGCGAACCGGCCTGCATGCATTTTACCAACTCGGTCGGTGAAATCATCATGGCTGAGCGTGCAAGGCTGGTGCATTATTTGCTTCAAGAGACAAGCGACGTTGGTTATCACGTCGGTGGAATGTACGTAAAGCAGGCACGCGATAGCGTGGTGCAGGCGTACAACATCGATCTCGGTGGGCGGTTGGTGCGTAAAGACATCAACGTCAACTTGGGCGAAACTGGGGCAAGTGCGCTCCTTTGCGGTTTGTTCCTCACCCGAGGCCGACAGCACATCGATAATCACGTTCGCGTGCGTCACGCGGCTGCACACACGGAGAGTGAAGTCCATTATCGCGGCGTCGCTGACAGTTATGGACGTGGCGTATTTAAAGGGCGGGTTTTGGTCGAGCGCGATTGCCAGCAGATTCAAGCGCACCAAAATAGTGCGAATCTGCTCTTGTCGGACCATGCGGAAATCGATACCAAACCGGAATTGGAAATCTACGCCGATGACGTAAAGTGTAGTCACGGAGCCACGGTGGGTCGCTTGGATGACGATTCGCTGTTCTATTTGCAAAGTCGAGGGATTGCCGCCGAGCAGGCCCGGGCGATATTGATCTATGCGTTTGCCAATCAGGTGACCCAGCGGATGGACTTGGTGCCGCTGCGCCTTTACCTGGAAGCCAAGCTGGTTGGGCAGTTGCCCGATCGATAACTGTTTAAGAAGAGGTTGATATGACGATGGCTCCCGGGCGTCTTCAATGCGCCGACAACAGGGTGACTTTTGAGGTCCTGCAAGTGCGTCAACAGTTTCCAGCGCTTGCGCAAGCAGTCAATGGCCACGCATTGGCGTATCTAGACAATGCCGCCTCAAGTCAAAAACCCGAGGTCGTGATCGAGGCCATGGCGCATTTTTATCGTCATGACAACGCCAATGTTCATCGCGGTGTACACACCTTGTCCGAGCGTGCAACCCTGGCATTGGAGCGTGCCCGCGAGGCGGTCCGACGTTATCTGAATGCGGCCAATACGCGCGAGATCATATTTCTGCGCGGTGCGACGGAGGCAGTCAATCTGGTTGCCCATAGCTTCGGGCAGTGCTTTCAAGAGGGGGATGAGATCGTCATCGGTGGCAGTGAACACCACGCCAACATCGTGCCCTGGCAATTACTCGCCGCACGAACGGGGGCGAAGATCGTGGTGTTGCCCATCGATGAGCGTGGCATGCTGCGGATCGACGATCTGCCGGGTTTGCTCACCGCGCGGACCCGTTTGATTGCCGTGGCGCACGTGTCGAATGCCCTGGGGAGCATCAATCCCATCCAAGCGATTATCGAGCTTGCGCATGCTCATCGAGTGCCAGTGCTGGTGGATGGCGCACAAGCCATGGCGCACCGGCGTGTCGATGTTCGGGCGTTGGATGCGGACTTCTATTGTTTATCGGGGCATAAGATGTTCGGACCGACCGGGATCGGTGTGCTTTATGGTAAGGAGGCGTTGCTCGAGGCGATGCCACCCTATCAAGGTGGCGGTGAAATGATTCGAACTGTGACCTACCAGCAATCCACCTTCGCCGACTTGCCCGCCAAGTTCGAGGCTGGAACGCCGCATATAGCCGGGGCAATTGGACTTGGGGCAGCCATCGAGTATTTAGAGGCGTTGGATTTTAGCGCGGTCACACGTCACGAAGACGCGTTGCTGGATTACGCGACGCAACGTCTGAACGATGTGCCTGGTTTGCGCATCATTGGTACGGCCGAAGCAAAAGTGCCGGTGATCTCGTTCGTCTTGGCAGGCATTCATCCGCATGACCTTGGCACCGTGTTGGACCAAAATGGTATCGCCGTGCGGTCTGGGCATCATTGTGCCATGCCGGTGATGCAGTTTTTCGGTGTGCCGGCGACAACGCGTGCCTCGCTTGCTTTCTACAACCATGACGTCGAGATCGATCGTTTACGCGACGCATTGATTCAGGCGCGGGAGTTTCTATTATGATGAACGGTTTGCGCGAGCTCTACCAGGAAGTGATCATGGATCACAAGCGCCATCCACGCAATTTTCGTGTCATCCCTGATGCCGATCGTACCGTGGCCGGTCACAATCCGTTGTGTGGCGATGAGCTGACGTTGTATCTAAAGCTCGACGGCCTATGCATCGCAGATGTCAGCTTCGAAGGCAGCGGTTGCGCGATTTCGGTTGCGTCGGCCTCGATGTTGACCGAACGAATCAAGGGGATGCGGCTGGAGGATGCCAACCAGTTGTTCACCCAGGTGCATGCCTTGTTGACCGAAGAGTTGAGTGAGGCGGAGATTGCGACGCTAGGCAAGCTCGCGGTGTTGGCCGGGGTACGACAATTTCCGAATCGGGTGAAATGCGCCAGCTTGAGTTGGCACACATTAAAAGCGGCGATTGATGCACCGGCTCGCGCTTCTGTTTCGACCGAATGATGAGGTTTGATGATCCATGCAAGTGCAAGAAACGCTGATCATGCAACGTGACGTGATTGCGGTGCGTGTGCCGCAGGGGGATCAAGTCGTTCTCAAGCAAGGTTCCACTGTCGGGCTGGTGCAAGCGTTGGGTGGCAGTTTCACGCTGAAACTCCAGGGGCGCTTGTACCGGTTGGACGGGGTACAAGCGGATGCAATTGGCAAGACCCCGTTGGCGGGTCCGCAACTTCGCGATCAGGCCAGCGACGAAGAGGTCGAGGACTTGGTGTGGGAGCAATTACGCAGTTGTTACGACCCTGAGATTCCGATCAATATCGTTGATCTCGGCTTGATCTATCGTTGCGAGATCGCCCACACGGAGAACGGACGGCGAGTCCTCATCGATATGACCCTGACCGCGCCGGGGTGCGGTATGGGCGAGATCATCGCCGAGGATGCGCGCTACAAGATTATGCAGATTCCAACCGTTGAGGACTGTCATGTCGAAGTCGTTTTCGATCCGCCGTGGAATGCGAGCATGATGAGCGAGAGCGCGCGCTTGCAATCGGGGATGTTCTAGGTGGAGATCGTGGTGAATGAGTGATTGGGTTTCAGTGTGTAAAGCGGATGATTTGCAGATGGGCGAACAAAAGGTTGTCGATGTCGATGACACAGCAATCTTGGTTGCGCGGATCGGGGAAGGCGAGCGCGGTGTGGTTGCGGTCGAGGATTTGTGTTCGCATGAAGAATTACCGTTGTCCGGTGGGACGATCGAGGGCGACCGCATTGTCTGTCCAATGCATGGTGCGATGTTTTGTCTACGTACTGGCGCGGCCTTGTCGGCGCCCGCGATCAG
>CAZWQC010000023.1:8022-11054 GCA_964635785.1 uncultured Ectothiorhodospiraceae bacterium | reverse complement strand
GCGCCCGCCTATGAAGCGATTAGTGTGTTACCGGTGCGAGTCCTCGACGGCTGGGTGCAGGTTCGGGATGACCGCTGGGATTGAACAACCAATCGCTCCGGTAACCTCATACCGACATTCGCGTCTATGGACAAACTGCACTTACGGGGAAACAATCGCGGTAGGCACAACTTAGTTTATACTAATTCGGCGAGGTGTCCGTTATGACTGAGCAAACAATGACCCATTCGGCAATGGGTTTCACTAGCAGCGAGAATGATTTACGCCTGACCGACCGTGCGGTGGCGCATATTAAACGGGCGATGGCCGATAACGACGCGGCGATCGGGTTTCGGGTCGCAATCAAGAAAACCGGTTGTTCCGGTTGGATGTATGCGGTGGAATTTGCCGAGGCGCGGCATGAAGATGACGTGGTGATCACCGTCGACCAAGCACTAGATGTGTATGTCGATGCAAAGAGCTTGCAGTACCTGAAGGGGACGGAGATCGATTTCATTCAGGATGGCTTGAATCGGCAGTTGAAGTTCAACAATCCAAATGTAACCAGCCAGTGCGGATGTGGTGAGAGTTTTGCCGTCGAGTGACCGGCAGGGCGCAAAGGAAACGCTATCGTCGCCGTTTTGCGAACGCAAACCCAGGGATGGGACGACCTCTTGTTAAACTTGGTAATCTCATTTACTCTCGCTTTCTGACTTATTTGACGGTAGCGTTGACGTGATAGAACCCATTACCATTCAAGATTTACGACATCGTTTAGACCTGATCAATCAGCGGTGGAATGCCGACCATTATCGCTCATTGATGGATTTTTTTGTGCGAATTCTGCCACGCGTGATGGACTGTGAGCGTTGCTCGATCTTCCGAATCGATCCGGCCAGCGGTGCCATTGAGTCGTTTGTTGGAACTGGACTCGATCGTGACACCGTTTTGCGGCCTCCCGCCGATGCGATCGTGTCGCAAACCATTACGACAGGTGCGCCAATTACTGATAATGACATTCATCGACGTCCGGGGTATCACCGTGAAGCGGCGAAAATTACCGGTTTCGTCACTCGAAATATCCAATGTGTCCCGTTGCGTAGCCCGATCAACGGGCATATTACCGGAGCAGTGCAGGTGCTCAACCGTAACCAGGGCGGGTTCGACGAGGACGATCGCTTGTTGCTTGAGGACGTTGCCGATTTTCTGTCGATGGCGGTGGAAAATTTGCTGCTGAACGAGGAGATTCTGAGTTTGTCCGCGAGCCTGCACGATGAAATCGCCGAGCTGCGCGGTGTTTCGGAACGCGGCATGGTCGCTGACAGTGATGCAATGCAGAACGTGTTGGACCAAGTTCAAGCAGTGGCGAATACCCCCGTCAACGTGTTGTTGACCGGCGAGAAAGGGAGTGGTGCCGAGCAAATCGCCCACTTAATTCACAGCTTGAGCTCGGGTTTGGATCAACCGTTTGTAAAGCTCAACTGTGCCTCGCTGTCGGAGAATCTCCTTGAGACGGAATTGTTCGGTTTCGAACAAGATGCCTTCAGCGAAGCGAGTATCGCCCGTCCGGGGCGGCTCGAACAAGCCAAGAACGGCACGTTGTTCCTAGAAGAGATTGGAGCGCTACCGCGGTCCTTACAGGAAAGACTCCTCCGCGTGTTGGAAACCGGCGAAGGCGAGCGGGTCGGCGACGACCGCTTACGCAAGTACGAGGTCCGTTTCGTATCCTCGAGTACGCAGGATTTACGGGAGTTGGTTGCCGCAGGCGGGTTCATCGAAGCGCTTTACTATAACCTGTTTTCCGTCGATATCGCGCTGCCTCCACTGCGCGAGCGCAAAGAAGATATCGCGATCTTGGCCAACCATTTCTTGCAAGAGATTAGCAAGCGCTTCGGCAAAGCGATCGGTCCCCTCCCGCCGCGGATTCTGGCGAGCTTCGAGCAGTACGATTGGCCGGGGAACGTCCGACAACTGCGTAGTGAAGCTGAGCGGCTCGTGGCCCTGACACCGGACGGTCTTGAACCGCGTTCGCGGCATTGTTCGGAACCGCTACGTGAGATCGCTCTGGCGTTGCCAGCGGACCAATATCCGGAAGCCGAAATACCGGCCATCATCTCAACCCGTGAGATCAGCAGTGCCGAGAATTTGCCGGACCAAGTGGCGGCGCTCGAGCGCCAACTGATCATCGAAGCGATGACCCAAACCCAAGGCAACAAGACGGCTGCGGCGGATATGCTGTGCATTACCCGGCAAGGTCTGCACAATAAGTTACGCCGCTACGGTTTGAGCGAGCATCGCACGGGTTCCTGGCGCAGCTGGCCAGAGTAGTGCGAGCAAGCGAATTCGATCGAGCCCACCCATACGGGGGCGTCACCCCTTTTGTGTGTATTGCGTACTCGAGTTCAGGCAAGGCGGTTCGTTCTCGTGGTCGCCATCGTCTCATAAGCGCTGCGTCGTTTCCCCCGCTGGGGAAGCGACGCAGCAGATTTTTTGCAAAAAACTTTTGCAACGATCAATACATCGGCCGATCCGTTGTGACCACGCCAGACCCGTTGATCGGCGTTCGCTTGGCTGTTTTTCCGCCGTCGATTTCTCGGTCAATAATAGCGCAGGGATGCTTGTTGGGCTGTCGACGACCCGGTCACAACGATTTCATCCGTGACGTTGCTCGTCGCCAACGGGAGAACGTGTCCCCTTCTCTCAAGAAAACGTCTTGACGCCTTCCATCGTGCCGAGGACGAGAACATCCGCGCCGCGTTGGGCAAACAAGCCGACCGTCACGACACCGGCAATTTGATTGATGTCACGCTCCATCTGAACAGGATCTAAGATGTCCAGATTGTGAACATCCAGGATGAGGTTGCCGTTGTCGGTGGTGAAATTCGTTCTTAGCTCTGGTTTTCCACCACGCTTGACCAATTGCCGCGCGACGTAGCTTCTTGCCATCGGAATCACTTCGATCGGCAATGGAAATGCGCCGAGGCGATCAACCAGCTTGGACTCGTCTGCAACGCAGACGAACCGACGTGAGGCGCCGGCCACGATTTTTTCCC
>CAZWQC010000023.1:0-8012 GCA_964635785.1 uncultured Ectothiorhodospiraceae bacterium | reverse complement strand
CCGGGTCGCTTCGTCGGCACCGTCAACGTATAAACCGAGATCACCGGTTTCGTTGAGGTCGAGCACATCGATGCCATGTTTTCGCAAACGTTGCGCCGACGCCTCCGAGCTGGCGACAGCACCATCGATTTTGCTTTTCACTTTGGCGAGAAGATCGATAAACCAGTTTGCGGTGGAACCGGTACCAATACCAATGATGCTGCCGGACTCGACATAATCCAGCGCCGCTTCGGCGGCGATTCGCTTTAGATCATCGTTGCTCATGCTCAAACCTTTCATTCATCGACTAAACCAAAGGGCATGATAACCGAGCCAGGCGTCACTGCGTAGCCGCAACGATGAGCGATCGAGATAAATCGGTTTCCGATTATTGCACCAATCACCGATTCCTTTTTGTCTGACCAAGCGCGATGAGGGTGGGAGTGGTCAGGTGAACGTCGATAGGTCTTCCAGTGTGAGAATGAACCTCCACTGCGCCTCCGTGACCGGCATGATGGATAACCGATTGCCCTTGTGTACCAACGGTAAGTCGGTCAGTTCGGGATAGCGACGCAGTTCGTTAAGGGGTATCAAGCGACGGAGATGCCGTTGATAGCGGACATCCACCAAATACCAACGCGGTTGCTCAGGTTGACTGTTCGGATCGTAGTACTTGGACGCTGGATCGAACGCAGTGGGATCGGGGTAACCGCGGCTTTCGATGTGCATGATGCCAACAATACCCGGTGGTTTGGTATTGGAATGGTAGAAGAATGCTTGATCGCCGATTTGCATTTGGTCGCGGATCATGTTGCGCGCCTGATAGTTGCGCACCCCGTCCCACGCATCGATACCAACGCGTTTAAGATCATCAATACCGAACATGGCCGGTTCGGATTTCATTAACCAATAGGCCATGGCGATGTTGAACGGTTATTGAGTCGCGCGATAGTTTGCCATGCTTGTTCGGTTGCAACTGCATGCAAACGGACATCCCATGAGCGGCAAATCAGTGCGTCCACGACCTGCCAACTATAGGCCAAACCCAGCAAACGGGGTTTCAACCAGTGTTGGCGTTGGCGTAGGAACGTGAAACTGCGGTCATAGTAGCCACCGCCCATGCCAAGACGACAGCCGGTTCGGTCGAATGCGACCAGAGGCATCAGTACTAGGTCGAGTTGTGTCGTAGGAATCCATCCGCTACGCCGCCGGCAAGGTTCGAGAATGCCGAAGCGATTTGGACACAGGCGTGTGGTCGGGCGGTATTGCACGAAGACCAGACGATTCTCCGAGCCAGTTGCCAAAACGGGGAGATAGACGCGCTTGCCGAACGACCAAGCGGTTTCAATCAGCGCCCCCGTGTCAACCTCCCCACCCACGGCAAGATAGGCGGCAATGTGGCGGGCACGGGCAAACCAAACGGAGCGGATGACGTGTCCGGCCACGGCACTGGCAGCTATTTGGCGTGTGCTTTCCGGCAAACCGCGTCGTCGTGCGAGCAGCGCTGTACGCAATCGGCGACGTTCCGCTGACGGTTGATCTTCAGTCACAGGAGGTTTGGCATTGGGTTTGGTCCTGCCGCAACGGAGCACGACAATGCGCGCTCGCCGATGGCCGAAGCAAAGAGGGCGAACTCCGCTGTGCCGCTGGAACCTTCGACCTTGAACCAAATGGTTCAAGTGGGCGCCACGGCGACGATTTCAGGCTTCCCGCACGACGGCGGTAATGCACACCACCGCAGCACTTAGCGCCCTGGGCAAGTTATTAGGCTCAAGGATTTTACCCAGTCCCTGGCGCACACAGCAGAGATGCCCTAAAAACAAGTGTAATACGCGCCGCGAAGAAACGCTAGTAGGCCGCCGATTCGTTTGCGGAGTTCGTTTCTGCCAAAGCGGTATCGATACGGCCGGTTAGCGAATCGACCCGCTCGGCCAACTGCCGTTCGAGGGTTCGCTGTCGGGCTTGGCAGCGCAACAGATCATGGGTCAAGTTCAGCGCTGCGATCACCGCGATGCCGTCGAGGGTTGGCATCCTCAGCTTTTCGCGAAAGGACCGCATGCGTTCGTCGAGCAAACGGGCCGAGGCGAGCAAGTCCTCTCGTTCATCCGGGGGGCAGCTTAGCTGGTAGGTCTTGCCGAGGATGTCGACATCAATGGACAGATTTTTTTGGCTCATGCTGTTACACTCATTCATCCGCCGCGAGGTTGTTCAGTTTTTCCAATAAGGCGAGAAGTCGATCCCGGGCTTGCTGCCTCAGTTCGTCGATGCGTTGGCGTTCCGCCTCGGTCGCCGCTTGCAGTGTGCGCAGGCGCCGGTTCTCAGCACGCAGCTGTTCGACGAGTTGCAACAGCGCTTCAACGCTGTGTTCGAGCTGCTCTAAGGCAGCGGCGGCAGTCGACTGCTCGGCAGGGCTATTCATGGGGTTTGCGTGGGGTCTAAAAGTTCTTCGCACTCAATGTGCTACAAACTAAAGTTAAAGTCTAGTCGCAATTCTACGATTGAGTACGCTTCATGGAAACGTCAATTTTTTCTAGGCCGTGGGGTTGCTCGTGGATGTCATCACGGGCTGATTGACGCTGCGATGGGGTGATACCGATGGCAGGACGTGAGTACCAGGCAGTCGCACGGTTATTGAAAACCATGAATTGCGAGCTTTCCCCAGCCGAAGTTGACGGCATGCTGTCCGGTTTGCTAAGTGTCGGTTCGGCTGAGGCGAAATCGACGTGGATTGATGCCGTGCTGGAACGGAGCGGTAGGAATGCGGTCGATGCGAGCGCGCCGGTGCTGACCGAGGGACTGGAATGCTATGCCGACGCAACGAAGTCGTTGCTCGATGCCGGTGAGTTCACGTTTACGCCGTTGCTTCCGCCCGATGAGCTGGTCTTGTCGCAACGCCTAACTGCCTTAGCCGCATGGTGCCAGGGTTATCTTTATGGTGTCGGACTGGGTTCGCTGCCGCCGATCGATGCGTTGACACCCGAATCGCGCGAGTTCTTGGCCGATGTACAATCAATCGCCCATGTGGACACGGTCGTTGTGGCGGGTGCCGGCGAGCAGAATGAAGCGGATTTCTGCGAGCTGGTCGAGTATTTGCGAGTCGGTGTGCCCCTGCTCTATGAGGTAAGGCCGCGATCGAACTGAACACGTTATTAGCATTGGAAGTACCCGTGCATGACTGAATCTGATAGCAAACCAAAGCCGGTACCGCCGCGAGCCGTACGGCCTTTGCCGTTTTCGCAAACCGAATATGCTGCGCGTCGGCAAGCGCTGATGGATCGGATTGGCGATGACGCTGTGGCCGTCGTTCCCGCCGGGCTCGAGCACAGACGTAACAATGATATCGAGCACCTGTTTCGCCAAAGCAGCGATCTTTTGTATCTGACCGGGTTTGCGGAGCCGGAAGCGGTGGCGGTGATCGTGCCGAAGCGAGAGGACGGCGAATACGTGTTGTTCTGCCGGGAGCGGGATGCGGAAAAGGAGATTTGGCAAGGCCACCGCGTGGGTCTGGAAGGTGCGCAAGCGGAGTTTGCCGCCGATCAAGCCTTCGCTATCGATAAACTCGATGAGGAAATGCCGAATCTGCTGCAAGAACGGCACGTCGTTTATTTCGATCTTGGTCAAGACTTCCGTTTTGACGAACGCATGATTGGTTGGTTGACCCGTTTGCGCCGCAAAGCGCGTGCCGGCGTTCACGCGCCGTCGCAGATCGTTTTTCTGAGTCAGGCCTTGCACGAGCAGCGCTTGATCAAACGACCGGCGGAGCTCGCGTTGTTACAGGAAGCGGCCGATATTGGCGTGGCCGCACATCGTCAAGCGTTACAGGTTTGTCGCCCGGGGGCTTTCGAACACACCTTGGAGGCCGAGCTGTTACACAGTTTTCGCCGACGAGGTGCGGTGCCGTCGTATCCACCGATTGTGGCCACGGGCGCCAATGCGTGTGTCCTTCACTACACCGAAAACAACATGCCGCTACGTTCGGGTGATTTGGTGTTGATCGACGCCGGAGCGGAGCGGCACGGTTACGCGAGCGATATCACGCGAACCTTTCCGGTTTCAGGGACGTTTACGGCCGCGCAACGGGATGTGTACGAGTTGGTCTTGGCCGCACAAAGCGCTGCGTTGGCAGAGTGCCGGCCGGGGCAACCGTGGGATGCGCCGCATCTGGCCGCTTTGCGCTGCTTGACCCAAGGTTTGCTGGACTTTGGCCTGTTGACCGGCGAGATCGATACGTTAATCGAGGAAGAGGCGTACAAGCCCTTTTTTATGCACAAGACCGGTCATTGGTTGGGGTTGGATGTCCACGATGTCGGCGTGTACAAGACCAATGGCGAATGGCGTCGATTGCAGCCGGGGATGTGTTTGACGGTCGAACCGGGATTGTATCTGGCGCCCGAGAACGAGAAGGTCCCAAAGGCTTTGAAGGGGATTGGTGTGCGCATCGAAGACGACGTACTCATTACCGATGGGGGGCACCGGGTCTTGACTGCGGCCTTACCCAAGGCTCCGGACGCGATTGCCGAACTCGTGGGTGGTACTGGCGAATGAACGTGGACTACGATGTCGTGATCGTTGGCGGCGGCTTGGTCGGGGCATGCTTGGCAGCGGCAACTGCCGGCAGCGGTCTGTCGATTGCCGTGATCGAAGCCCATCCTTCCCATGGCGCCGTGCAGCCGAGTTACGACGAGCGCGCGTCGGCCCTTAGCTTCGGATCGTCCATGATCCTCGACGCGCTCGGTTTGTGGCAAGACCTGTCGAGTGAAGCGAGCCCCATCCAGCGCATCCGGGTGTCCGTCGCTGGTCAATTCGGCCGCACCGAGATCGACCGAGCGAGTTGCGCGGTACCTGCCCTTGGCTATGTTCTACCCAACCGCTGTCTTGGGCAGGCGTTGATGACGCACTTGGGGCAACTTCCCAATGTGCATTGGTTCCTGCCAGCTCGCCTGGCTGGGGTGCGAGTGGGAGAAAAGTGGGCCGAAGTCGATATTCGCCAAGCCGACCAAACGGTGCAACTGCGGGGCCGGTTATTGGTCGGTGCTGACGGCACTGACTCGGCGGTGCGCAGTACGTTGAATATCGCAGTCCGGCGACGGGAGTATCAGCAAACGGCTGTGATCGCCAATGTGACTGCGGCGCATCACCATCAGCAAGTCGCCTTCGAGCGCTTGACTGGCCATGGTCCGTTGGCATTACTGCCATTGTCCGGGCAACGTCTGGCTCTGGTGTGGACGCATGCGCAAAGTCAAGCCGAACGCATGGAAAAGGCCTCTGCGCGGAACTTCCTGGATGCCTTGCAGACCGTCTTTGGTTGGTCGCTTGGCCGTTTTCACGAAGTTGGGCGACGACGATCCTATCCGTTGGTGTTGGTTCGTGCGGCGCGTATGACGGCAGCGCGAACCGTATTGATCGGCAATGCCGCCCATACGTTGCATCCGGTGGCCGGGCAAGGGTTCAATCTCGCGTTGCGCGATGTGGCGTGGTTGGCGGAATTGTTATCCGAAGCGGCGGCGCGTGGGGATGACCCGGGCGCCGAGTGGTTGCTTCATCGTTACGTCGAGGGTCGCAAGACTGACATCGCTCGAACCATCGCTTGGACCGACGGTCTGGTCAGGGTGTTTGCTGGGCGCTGGCCAGGGATCGCGCTTGCCTGCGCAGTCGGGTTGACCGCAATGGATCTGCTGCCGGAACTGAAACGGCAGTTCGCCCGGCAGAGTATGGGTTTGTCGGTTCCAGCCAATCGACTGAGTCGGGGTTTGGCGCTGGTGCACTGACCCCTTGGGGATTGCTTGGTAGACAATCTGCGATGGAGGTTGTGGGTTTGCTTGCGAGGTTGCCATGAGTAAAGCGCAGTACGACGTGATCGTGGTTGGTGGCGGCATGGTGGGCCTAAGTCTTGCCATCGCAACGGCTCGTGCCGGTATGAAGATCGCGGTGATCGAGAACCAGCCCCCGGTGCCGTTCGTGCCCGACAGTCCATTTGGATTGCGGGTTTCCGCCATCAATCTGGGGACTCAACGGTTCTTGACGAACCTGAAGGCGTGGGATGGTGTCGTCGCTCGTCGCTACCACAGCTACGAATCGATGGTCGTGTGGGATAGCCAGACTTCCGGACGAATTCGGTTCGATGCGGCTGAACTCGGCATCCCCTGGCTTGGCCACATCGTGGAAAACCATGTCTTACAAGTGGCTTTGCTCGAGTGTGCCGAGCAACTGGATGACCTGGATTGGTATTGCCCCGCCGAACCCAGCGATTTCGACGTCAGTGGCACGGCTGCGGAGGTGGTTTTGGCGGATGGTCGACGCTTGTGCGGGCGGCTATTGGTCGGTGCCGACGGGAGAAACTCGCGGGTTCGCACCGCTCTGGGAATGGGTTGGCGTTGTCATCAATATGGGCAATCTGCCGTGGTCGCCAACGTGACGACGAGCCAACCGAATCGGGCGACGGCTTGGCAACGGTTCTTACCGTCGGGGCCGGTGGCGTTTTTGCCCTTGACGGCTTATCGAAGTGCGGTGGTGTGGAGCACCGCGACCCCGCATGCGCATGCGTTGTTGAGCTTATCGGATGACGAATTCAATCGAGTGCTCGCCTTGGCATTTGCTCATCGCCTTGGGACCATCACCGGCCTTGGCGCTCGGGCCAGCTTCCCATTGCAAGGCGCGCAAGCACGTTGTTATGTGGCACCGAGGGTTGTGTTGGTCGGCGATGCGGCACACAGCATTCATCCGTTGGCAGGGCAGGGGGTCAATCTTGGATTCCTGGACGCTGCTTCGCTTGCCGACGTGTTGACAAAGGCGGTGCAGGATATCGGCTCCAGGCGAGTGCTGCAACGTTATGAATGGGCTCGACGCGGGCATAACACGCTCATGCAACGATCGATGGAGGGATTCAACGCCCTGTTCGGCAGCGCATTCTATCCGACCGAGCTAGCGCGTAGTCTCGGCTTGACATGGGTTGATCGAACGCGTCCGGTTAAGCGTTTTGTCATGCGGCAGGCGTTGGGTTTGGCGGGTCATTCGTCGACGTCCATCGAGCGGGATTGAGTGACGGGGTAGAAAATCTCGGCTGCTAGAATCCAATTTCCGCCGCTTTGGTCGAGCTTCAGCGGCCTTGTCGTGCTCGCCGCACAAACGCATCGACTGTCTTCGCTGCCATCTGCTTGAATAGCCAATGCGTACCCGGTAACCCGCCGAAGCGTAGCGCGTAATCCAACGTAAACCAAACCGAACAAGCCTGAGGCGGTTCGGGCTGAAATCGCCAATCGATCGTCATTTCGCGAAACGGCGCTTGCGCTGTGTGGATGCGAACCCACTCCGGGCGACAGAACGTCGCGGTGGTCCGAAACCGAAACTGCAAACCCGCCATGCCGATCTCTTGCCACACCGTTAAACGCTGCGCTTGTCGGCTTAGAATGGCCGCTTTTTGATAACCCGGCACAAATTCGGGGTAGCGTTCGATATCCAACACCAAATCGAACAGTGCGGTTTGCGCCAAGGGTAGGCGCCGATGTTCAACCGTTTTTGTCATAACCCTCAATCCAGCCTGCCAAACCGACTTGGTAAACTAAAGCCGAACAAACCACCGAGTAAAGCCCCATGGATCCCCGCGACGCCACCCTTTTACTGCACCCCCGGGGTCGAACGCAAACGCCACCGCGGATAGACGATCGGCTGGTTGAACCGGAAACCAGCCGCAAGGAGATGCTGGATGGTCGCATGATAAACATGAGCTGAGTGCTTCTACTTGCAATAGCGCCCCGTGCTTGATCCGTCCGCTGCCTGAGGCGGCGCTGTTGGACGCGACGTTAGCGGATGCGGCGGTCGTCGCCGCACTCGACAGCCGCAACGAACCGACACAAACCAAAAAACGCAAGCCAATTCAAAAAATCGCACCACCGCTGTAGATCGTCGGTCAATCTGGCAGTAAACTTGGTGTTATTTCCCTACCGAATGGAGGTTGAGACGAATGCGAGCAGGAGTGGCAGCGCTTGTTGCGGGTTGGTTGGCGGCTGCGGCGTTGCGGCATGTCACCGAACTGG
>CAZWQC010000022.1:0-15321 GCA_964635785.1 uncultured Ectothiorhodospiraceae bacterium | reverse complement strand
TCAACAAGGCTTGCACCAACGTCTGATTGGCCGGATGGTCCTCAACAACCAAAAGCCGGGTTTTCACATTGGTTTCACGCAAGCGATGTCGGGTCAACATGGACCTCGGCCGTTCGGGTCGCCGATCCTCTCCCGCCAATACGGCTGACAACGCGGTATCTAGTTCGGCTTGCCGCAACGGCTTGGTAAAAAAAGCATCGAGCCCCGCTGAAGCCAACCGCTTTGCATCTCCCCGATTGCGAATCGAGGTGAGCATGACAATGCGCAATCCCCAGTTGAATGGGTCTGCCCGGATCGCACGGAATAGCGCTTCGCCATCCATGCCAGGCATGTGGTGGTCGAGCAAAACCAAATCGAAAGGTTCACCGCCGCGTGCCCGCTCCGCGATGACGGCCAATGCGGTGGCGCCATCTGCAACCGCCACGACATGCAAGTCCTTCGCCGTCAGCTGGGTCATGAGAATCTCCCGCTGGGTCGCATTATCGTCAACGACCAATACCCGCTGTCCACCGAGCGGGACACCGGTCAACGGTTGCGGGCATTCCACACCGACCTCGAACGGCACCGTAAACCAAAAGGTCGAACCGTGCCCTTCGCAGCTGTCGACCCCGATCTCACCGCCCATGAGCTCAACTAACTGGCGGCTGATCGATAGTCCCAAGCCGGTTCCGCCGAACTGACGAGTTGTCGACGCATCCGCCTGACTGAACGGGAGAAACAGCCGTTGTTGCTGGTCCGCCGAAATGCCCATGCCGGTATCAACAACGCGGAAATCAATCCCAACCGAATCGGCGGCGCGCCATGGCTGACTGACCAACGCGACGCGCACGACCACTTCCCCCGAGCGGGTAAACTTCACCGCATTATTGACCAAGTTAAGCAAAATCTGGCGTACGCGAGAGGGATCACCTCGCAACACATCCGGCACGTCGGCTGCGACCGAGGCGATCAGATCAAGCGATTTCTTCTCGGCGTGGAAACCAACCATGTCCATGACATCGTCCACTAATCCCCGCAAGCCGAACTCCGTCTTGTCGAGCTCGAGTTGTCCTGCCTCGATTCTTGAGAAATCCAAAATGTCATTGATCACCCCGAGCAGCACTTCGCCACTCGTGTGAATCGTCCGAGCATAATCCACTTGCTCGGCATCGAGCGCCGTATCGAGCAAAAGCTGACTCATACCGATTACCGCATTCATCGGTGTGCGAATCTCGTGGCTCATGTTGGCCAAGAACGCGCTTTTTGCGCGATTAGCCGCTTCGGCTACGTCGGCCAAACGATTCGCCCGCTCGGTCTCGGCGATCAACTCTCGTCTTAGCTGTTCCGACTTGGCGAGCGTTTGCTGCAACCTTGCCTCACGCGCATGACGCTCCGTGACGTCGCGCAGGAACAAGACATAACGCCTCTGCTCTGTTGGTTGCGATTGCAGCTCGAAACAGTTGACCGAAGCGATGAATTCGCTGCCATCGCGCCGCCGATGCAGATGCTCGCAACGCCTTACGGTGCCAATGACGTCGGTCGCCTTGAACTGCAGCTCATCGTGCACCCCTTGCGCCGCGACCGGATGAAACATGTCCAAGGAACAGTCCCTCAGATCGGTGGCGACCTCGTAACCGTGCAAACTCGCCCAAGTCGTGTTCACCCATTCCGCATGACCTTGTTCGTCGACGACCGCGATCCCTTCGCTGGACTGCTCAGCGATCGCGGCCAGCAGGCGAAGTTTGGCTTCCATTTGTTTACGGGAGGTAATATCGACGGAAATATTGCCGGTTCCGATCAGTCTTCCATCCGCCTCGAAAATCGGATATTTCCGCGTTAACACCGTACGAACCTGCCCATCGGGTGTGACGACCGGTTCCTCGCGCACGATTTGCCCTGTGGTCAATTGCTGGGCTCGGCGCTCATCTTCTAGATAGCTTTTGATCGGCTCGGCTTCTGGTGATAGCCCGAACACCTCGGCATCGGTTTTACCGAGCAGGTCAGCCACGGAGCGTTGCCCGGCGATCGCGACGAAGGCCCGATTCGCTGCAACAATACGCAAATCGAGATCCTTCACGACAATGATGTCATCGCTGTGCTCGACCACAGCGGCAAGTAGCTTCCGCTCGTGTTGTATTTGTTTGTGCTGACTGAGGTTGGAGCAGATACTCGTGATTTTGCGTGGTTTTCCCCGTCGATCCCGCAGCAAATAAGCCGAGACCAGGACCGGAAACGTCTTGCCATCGCGACGTTTGAGCAGCACTTCACGTTGTTTGATGTACCCATTACCGGCCGACAGTTCCTCGACCAGCTCACGACGCACCCGCGGTTCCGCATAAAAATCGGCAGTCTCCCGTCCAAACACGTCCTTGTTCGACACGAAACCCAACAGACCGAGGGTATCGACGCTCATCCGCAGGATACGGTCATGGCTGTCACTCACGGAATAGCCATCAGTGATCTTCTCGAGCAATCGCAGGTTTGCGTTGCAACGCAGATCCAGATACTGCCGCCACATCCGAAACTCGGTGCTAAACGATGAGAGGCGACTTCGCACAGCGCGAAGATTTGGAAGAACACGGATCAGACGCAAAACACAACCTTTACCGAGGCTACCCGACATAACAACTCATTGGGGAAGGACCTGCGGCATTGACAAATCTCAATACCACTGACGAGTAGGTTAACCGATCGATGTTGTAGACTCTAGTGACTCGCGGCGGGCAACAATCCCAATCGCACCCAGCGCACCGGAAAAATTCATGACATGCTCAGCACAATGACTGCAATGCGGGTGATGTTGCGGCTATCAATTGTCGCAAAAGCTTTTGTGGAAGATAACGTCTCTCGCATCCGTGCCCCGAGGGAGACGGGATGCGAGAACTCATGAGACGAATGAGATACCGACCTGATCGAGCGAGACAAACCAGACCCACCCCCGCGCGGTACGGGGGTGGGCGGTGGCATCGACCACGGTCAAAGGTTGAAATGATTACAGCCGCCGTTCCAGCACCTTGATATCGTGACTGTCGGTGCTCATCGAGATACTGAACCCAAGTTGCCGGGCCAGACCGAGCATGGCGTGGTTGTCGGCGAGGACTTCGGTGTAGAGGTGGGTCAAACCCCGTTCTCGCGCCAATTGCATCAACGTCGACAAGAGCTTGCGACCGATTCCCCGGCGTTGCCAGGCATCCGCGATAACGATCCCGAAATCGGCGGTTTTCCCATCCGGATTCACCTCGTAGCGGACCACACCGAGTTGTTCGATATCCGCGCCTTTTTGTCGAATGGCCAACAAAGCCATCTCCCGGTCATAATCGATCTGGGTCAAACGCGTGAGCATGGCCGGACTGAGTTCATTGACGATCTGACGGAACCGGAAGTAACGGCTTTCTTCGGACAGATTCAACACGAATGCTTTGGAAAGTTCCGCATCTTCCGGCCGCAGCGGCCGTATCGTCAGGTCGGTACCGTCGTTGAGCTGCCAGTCTTGGATCAGGTAGTTGGGATAGGGGTGGATCGCCATATGCGAATACGGTGGCGCCGATGGGTCAACGGTTTTCGGCACAATCCGCGCATCCACCGCTATCGCACCTTTTTCGCTCACCAGCAGCGGATTGATGTCCATCTCCTTAATCCGCGGCAATTCACAAACCATTTCCGAGACGGCCATTAAGACATCGTAAAGCGCCTCCATATCCACCGGCGGCATGTTCCGAAACGCCCGTAAACCGCGATAGATCTTGGTACCGGCCACCAAATCTCGGGCCAGGGCGCGGTTGAGCGGCGGTAATGCCACCGCCCGGTCACGATAGATTTCGACGGCAGTCCCGCCGCCGCCAACGCTGATCACCGGGCCGAACACCGGATCGTCCAACACCCCGACCATCATTTCCCGCGCATGCGGCATATCGGCCATGGGCTGAATCGCGACCCCTTCGATAATGGCCTTGGGATTGTAGACCTTGGCCGCCGCGATGATCTCGTTGAACGTGGAACGCACTGCGAACGCGTTGCGAATGTTCAACCGCACCCCATTAGCGTCTGATTTGTGAGTGATATCGGGGGATTGGATTTTCATAGCCACTGGAAAACCCATCTGTTCTGCCGCCACCAACGCCTCGTTCGGGGTACGCGCCAACACCGTTTGCGAGATCGGCACCCCGAACCCCCGCAGAACCGCTTTCGATTCCATTTCACTTAGCACCGCACGGTCCTCGTGCAAGGCCGTTTCCAGAATCAGACGCGCTCCTTGAATATCCGGTCGGCGCCGATCCGCCGTCGCCCCCGGGGCCTCCAGTAGCTGCTGCTGACTACGGTAATGCTCGGCCAAATAGGAAAAGGCGTCAATGGCCGCTTCCGGCGCTTCATAGGTCAGAATACCGGCATCGGCCAGAACCCGTCGCCCTTCCGCCACTTGCGTTTCACCCATCCAACAGGTCAGCAAGGGTTTGCGCACCTTATCCTTGATCTCGACTAACGCCTGGGCGACGGCGGTCGGGTCGGTCATGGCCTGCGGTGTCAAGATGACCAACAAGGCGTCGACGCCGGGATCGGCGGCAACGATTTCCACGGCGTCACGATAACGTTGTGGCGGCGCATCGCCGATAATATCCACGGGGTTGCCATGCGACCAGACCGACGGCAACACATCGTCGAGCTTGGCGTTGGTTTCCTTGGTCAACTGCGCCAACCTTAAATGGCGATCGCCGGCCAAATCGGTTGCCAACACACCCGGCCCACCACCGTTGGTCACGATGGCCAAGCGATCACCGTAGGTGCGGAGATTGGAAGCAAGGGTTTTCGCGGCGTTGAACAAATCAGTCGTGGTCAGCACGCGCACCGCACCGGCCCGCCGCAATGCCGCATCGACGACATCGTCAGCCCCCACCAAGGCGCCGGTGTGCGATTTCGCCGCCTGCGAACCTTCGGCGTGGCGCCCGACCTTGGTCACGATCACGGGTTTGATCCGCGATGCCGCCCGCAAGGCACTGACGAACCGCCGTGACGATTGAATCCCTTCGATGTACATCAAAATGCTAGCGGTTTGCGAATCGGACACCAGGTAATCGAGAATCTCACCAAACTCGAGGTCGGCCCCGATGCCAGTGGAAATCACGCTGGAAAAACCGACCCCGTTGGGTTCGGCCCAATCCAAAATGGCGGTACACAACGCCCCGGACTGCGAGATCAGTGCCAGTTGGCCCGCCCGGGCACCCCCTTTACCGAACGTTGCGTTCAAGTTCAGACTCGGGCGCATAATGCCCAGACAGTTGGGACCGATGAATCGAATACCATAACGCCGAGCGACATTGAGCACTTGATCTTCGAGTTTACGCCCGGCTTCACCGACTTCACGAAAACCCGCCGAGAGCACGGCGGCAGCCCGCGTCCCATACTCGCCGCATTCTTCCATGATCCGCGCAATGGTCGGTGCCGGTGTCGCGATGACCGCCAGATCGACCGGCTCACCCACCTGCGCCAGATTGGCGTAGGCCCGCTGACCTTGAACTTGTTCGCGTTTGGGGTTGATGGCAAAAACCCGTCCCTTGAAATTGCCTTCCAGTAGATTTTTGAACACCTGCATACCGACCGATTCGGGCCGATCACTGGCACCGAAGACCGCGACCGATCGGGGCGAAAAGAGTGGAGAAAGATAATGATTGGTCATGGATTCTCGTAACTGAGCAAAGTGGCTGAACCCGATGGTTTAGGCATGCTGGGTCAATGGCAATCGACCGCCCTTGACCCAGCGCAGGCGACGGATCGGTCGGTTGAAGCCGTGCTTGGCACGCACTTCAGCGCAAGCCGGATCAAACCGGCTGGCGAAGCCAATCCAATGAACCCATCGGGAGTTGCGTCCAACAGCGAAAAAAGTGAAACAGACAATTCGCTATTTTGCCGCAGTGCACAATCGATGTCACGAGTCCGATTCATCTCCGCCTGCCGTGGTCATTCTGTTTCGCTTCGCGGCTCGGTTCGCTAAGGCTTGATCCCGCTGGCTGCAACCAGCCTTGCTGTGATTTCCCGCCGCTTCAGCCCTCCTCGCAAGCCTGGCGACTGGCTTCGCCGCACCTAAGCGGCGCCTACCGACTCGGCAAAATACGCCGCAAGAAAATCATCGAACGAAACCTTGTCATTGGCTTCGATGGCCGCTTGCGTCGCGAGCGATTCTTTGGCCATACGCTGTAACGCCTCGGCCCGCTCGGGGGCGAGGCGTCTTGAGCGAAAATGGGCTTCGTGGGTTCTGGAAATTCGCAAACCGAAGGGATTGTGACCTTCTCCTTGGGCCCGCATGGCCGCAAGCACTTGCGCCGATGGGGTCAGGCGAACGTCCCAGATTTTCGCTTTTTGTTCCAGCAACGCTTTGGTGTAAACCGCTTCAGGCCGACCCGCGTCGAGCACCTCGCAAAACGGTTCCATCCGCTCCAAAAGTTCATTAGCCCAAGCCGACAGCGTGATGGATTGCTGGTCGCGTTGTAGCGGCAAACGCGGGCACCTGCCTCGGGCGCAGACGGTTTGTTGGTTATAGTCGATTTCGGCACGTTCTTCGTGATTGAAACGTGGGCTTTCGACGAACAAGCAGAACACCATAAAGGCCTCGAGAAACCGCAATTGGTGTACTTCGACCCCTAACGGGACAAACGGATTGAGGTCCAACGAACGCAATTCAACATAACCCACCCCGCGACGCAGCAATGCCTGGCTCGGTCTTTCCATGTCTTGCGGGGATTGTTTCGGGCGCACCGTGGCGTAGTACTCGTTTTCCAATTGCAGAATACTGGCATTGAGCTGGCGATACTGGCTGTCGACCTTGATGCCCAAAGCTTCATACTCGGCATAGGGCGTTTGCGTTGCATGGGCAAGATGAGCCACGTAACGTTCCAAGCAATCATAGGAAACACGAATGCCATGCTTGGTTTCCAGGGAGTTGTGATAACCGCGATTACTCATGCGCAGCGACGTCGCGCAAGGGGCGTACAAAGTCCCGGCGTTATATTCTTCAAGATCAGTCTCTTGCCCCTTGAAGAAATTGCGGCAACCGGCCGGTGATGCGCCGAACAGGTACATTGGTAGCCAACCGAACCGCTGCAAGTTGCGGATCATGCCGAAGTAGCCGCTCGCAATGAATGGTTGCAGGTCGCCCGAGTCACCTTCGATCGCTTGGAAAACGGGCCAAAAATCGGCACCGATCGAGAAGTTGAAATGCACCCCGGCAATCACTTGCATCATCCGGCCGTAGCGATGCCCCAACCCCACGCGGTAAATGTGCTTCATGCGGCCCAGATTGGACGACCCGTACTCGGCGATGCGAATGCCGCACTCCCGGGTGCAAATGCAAGGCATACTGGCCGCCCACAACAGTTCGTCACCGATATGCTGTTGGACGAATGTCTGGAGATCGGCAAGATAAGCGAGTACCGCCTCGGCATCGCCGAACGGTGGTGTGACCAGTTCCAGCAGAGACTCCGAGTAATCCGTCGTAATGTGTGGATGGGTCAAAGCCGACCCCAATGCGACGGGGTGGTTTGCCGTGCTCAAGCATCCTTGCGGGGTGATGCGGAGACTTTCTTTCTCCAACCCCATCCGGTTGCGCTGCAATAACTCGGCTTGCTGGTTGTTGATGAGTCGATTGAGTCTGTGTTCGGCGCGTGCTAACAAGGATTCCGCCTTTGGTTGCTTGGGTAGGCCGGAATCACCCGACCCGGCATGACGAGCGTTCTAAATTCGCTCCCCGGTTGATAGACATTTGTTTTACGATTGGCCCGTGCCAAGGCGTCACCTCGGCACCTCACTCTCGCCGGCCTGGTCGTTCAACCCGCTGCCGGGCGCCATCGCTTTGCGGTTGCCGGTATCCCGTCTGGGCAGCACAGCCGCAAAGACGCGGGGCCGAGGCACTAGACAAAATGGTCCTCGAACGGCAAGGTCGGCTGGTATCGCTCGGATGTCGCCATGACGAGGTTTCATTATGCCCGATCACATCACCTTTCTGCCGCTTGCCGTTGCCCTTTTGACCGTTTCGGACTCCCGTGGTCCGAGTGAGGATCGCTCCGGGGATGTCCTGGCCGAACGTATCCAGCAGGCCGGGCATGATTTGGCCGAACGCACCTGGATCACCGACGACATCTACCAAATCCGCGCCGTTGTGTCCGCTTGGATTGCCAAACCGACGATTGATGTGGTTTTGATCACCGGCGGCACGGGCATTACCGGCCGCGATGGTACACCCGAGGCGGTAACGCCGCTACTCGACAAGATCCTGCCCGGTTTCGGCGAAATGTTTCGGATGCTGTCCTATCCCGACATCGGCAGTGCAGCACTGCAATCGCGGGCCCTACTCGGGGTTGCCAACGGCACCTATCTCTTCTGCCTACCTGGATCGACCGGCGCTTGCCAAGATGCCTGGGACCGGTTGATTCAAAGTCAATTGGATCGGCGTACCACGCCCTGTAATCTGGTTACACTAAAAGCACGGTTGACCGAATCCGCACCGCCATCTTAACCCAAATCCCGCGGCGAGGTGACGCTCGGGGGCCATCCGGACTAGAAGCCGCGACCCTCATCATCGGCAAACGGTATCCATTCGTCCCAGATCATAACGTCATCGGAATGATTTGCCGTTGCTTGCCTTTCATTGGTCTTCGCTTGGGACTGGCCAGCGTCACGGACCACGTCGTCGTGATTGACATCCCCACCTGCCGGATGGGTGGCATGATCAACCGCAGTCCCATCGACACTGCCGTCAGCCTGGCCAGTCGACGTCGATACCGCGTCCGCTTCGCCATCTTCAAGCGCTACGACCGCCCCTGCGGCGACCTCGCGCGGACCACCGTCGCTCTCCAGCCAAGCGAAGGCGTCGCCATCACCGACCACCGTGTCTTCGTCGATCATTGCGATCGACCCGAAGTTAGGCTCAACCGACGCGCCCTCCTGCTCTGTGTCCATGGACGTCAAGGTTTCGTCATCACCGGCCATGACCGTTCCAGGTTGCGATACATCGGGTTCGGCTGGGTCAGTGAACGGTTCCCGGATGGGCTGCGCACCCAGGCTTTTGTCGGCAATATCGATCCCAGGGAGGTCATCGTCGGCTTGCACAGCGCTGTCTGTACCTTTGTCATGCAAGGACTGCAACGGGGTCTCATCGGTCGACGCCTCCGCCGTTGTCATCGCGTCCGGCTCCCCCGCGGCTTCCACGAGTGCAGCCAGAGTCGGCAATTCCTCGATGCGCTTTAGGTTGAAATAATCCAAAAACGACCGGGTCGTGCCGAGCAAAGCCGGCCGACCCGGTAAATCCTTGTGACCGAGCACCTGAACCCAATCCCGTTCGAGCAAACCACGAATCATCTGACTGCTGACCGACACCCCGCGAATTTCTTCGATTTCGGCACGGGTAATCGGTTGCCGATAGGCGATCAACGCCAAGGTCTCCAGCATGGCCCGTGAATAGCGCGGCAGTTTCTCGGACCATAAGCGCCCCACCCACAGGGTATAGTCGGCGCGGACCTGAAACCGATACCCGCTGGCCACTTCTTTGAGCTCCACCCCGCGCATGGCATAGTCTTCGGCCAGTGCCGCCAGCGCGGCAGCGATTTCTGCCTGACCCGGCGGTTCGGGGTCAGTCTCGAACAACCCTTGCAGCCGCGCCAAACACAACGGTTCCTCCGCAGCCATGATGGCGGCTTCCAGGATGTTTTTAAGCTGTTCTTGAGCAATGCTCATAGGGACTTGGATACCGTTCGCTCGACGCCACTGAGGGTGATTTCGATCGGCGCAAACGGTTCGGCCTGGGTCAATACCACCAATTGCCCTTTGACCAATTCCAGTAAAGCAAGCAACGTCACGACCACACCCGAACGCCCCTCGGCCAAGCGCAGCACGCAGGTGAACTCGACCTGAGGCGAGGTCCGCAGATAATCAAGCAAATTCGCCATGCGTTCGCGTACCGACAACGGTTCCGCTTTAACTCGATGGGCCCTAAGGACTTGCGATCGTTGCAATACCTTTTGCAGCGCAGTGAGAATGTCGTTGAGTGCAACATCCGGTTGTGGACGCGGACGTTCACCGAGCATTGGTTCGACCCGAATGCCGTAGGTATCCCGTTCCAGCCGCGGCAGGCCATCCAAGTCTTCGGCCGCTTGTCGGATTTGCTCGTATTCGCGAAGCCGACGCACCAGTTCCGCGCGCGGGTCCTCTTCGGCCTCTTCAACGCTTTCCGGTCGTGGCATCAGCATTTGCGATTTGATCTGTGCCAACATGGCTGCCATCACCAAGTAGTCCGCTGCCAACTCCAGCCGCAGCTCATTCATTAACTCGATGTATTCCATGTATTGGCGGGTCACCTCGGCAATCGGAATATCAAGAATGTCGAGATTCTGACGACGAATGAGATAGAGCAGCAAATCCAACGGCCCCTCGAAGGTCTCCAGGAAAACCTCCAAGGCCTCGGGCGGAATATACAAATCCTTCGGGAACTCGAGCAGTGCCGTCCCCTGAACTCGAGCGATCGGCATTGCGCCACACTCGAGGTCGACTTGGCTCTCGGTATCGACAACACCGGCAGCGTCGTTCATCGCCTGCACTGCGTCACAATGCCTGACGCCGGTTGCGCCCAAACACCCCCCCTGACATGCGAGACCGCATGATTGGATAATGGCGCATGGAATCGTGGACGATCTTGCACACGGCCAATTCGCATCAACGGTAGATCAAACCCATGGCTTTACGCACCTCGTCCATGGTTTCGCGCGCGACGTCCCGGGCGGCCTCCACGCCCTCGGCAACGATGCCCCGGACCGTATCAGGGGACTCTTCGTAGTCTTTGGCACGATCGCGCATGGTCGCAAGTTCGGCACAGACTCCGCCGATCATCGGTTCTTTGCATTCCAAACAACCAATTCCAGCGCTGCGGCAACCTTCCTGCACCCAGGTTTTGCTACTCTCGTCGGAATAGATTTGATGGAATTGCCAGACCGGGCATTTTTCCGGATCGCCGGGATCGCTGCGACGAACTCGCGCAGGATCGGTCGGCATGGTGCGGATTTTTTTTGCGACCACGTCCGGATCATCCCGCAACGCAATGACGTTACCATAGGACTTGGACATCTTCTGTCCATCCAGCCCAGGCATGCGCGCCGCTTTGGTCAACAGAGGTTGCGGTTCCGGCAGAATCAAACGGCCGCCGCCTTCGAGGTAACCATACAAGCGTTCGCGATCACCGATGGAGATGTTTTGTTGATCTTCCAGCAGCGCTCGGGCAACCGCTAACGCTTCACTGTCACCTTGCTCTTGGTAGCGAGTCCGCAGATCGCGATAGATTCGGGCATTTTTCTTGCCCATTTTGCCGATGGCGCTTTCCGCCTTTTCCGCGAAGTCCGGCTCCCGCCCGAACAAGTAATTGAAACGCCGAGCCACTTCGCGTGTCAGCTCGACATGCGCGACCTGATCCTCACCGACCGGCACGTGCGTGGCTTTGTAGATGAGGATGTCCGCGCTTTGGAGCAAGGGATAACCGAGAAAGCCGTAGGTCGCCAGATCCCGGTCTTGCAACCGTTCCTGCTGATCTTTGAAGGTCGGCACCCGTTCCAACCATCCTAGCGGTGTGCACATCGACAACAAAAGGTGCAACTCCGCATGTTCGGGCACCCTCGATTGAATGAAAAGCTTTGCCGAACTCGGGCTGATACCCGCGGCCAGCCAGTCGATGACCATATCCCAAACGTTTTCGCCGATGACGTCCGGGCTTTCGTAGTGGGTCGTCAGCGCATGCCAGTCGGCAACAAAGAAGAAACAATCGTAGGAATGCTGTAATTGTACCCAGTTTTTGAGCACACCATGATAGTGACCTAAGTGCAGTTGCCCTGTCGGTCGCATACCAGAGAGCACACGGGGAGTCTGCATGAGCGAAGCTGCCTATGGTTAGCCAAAGTTAAAAGGATAGGACATGGAGTTTTGCAGCCACCGAGCCAACACCAGCACGATGTTCGCCAAGCCTTCCAATGCGCCAGCCAAGAGCAACCCGATCAGGAGCAACAAACCATACGGCTCGACCCGATACAGCCACCGAGCGATGTGGATCGGGACCACGCCGGCCAGTACCCGGCCGCCATCCAGGGGCGGGATCGGTAGCAGGTTCAACACCATCAAGAACAAGTTGACCAAGATCCCGATTTGAGCCATCAACGCAAGCGGTTCACCGACCCAAAACGAGTGCTTCGCCAGCATCAAACCCAATTGCATGACCAACGCCCAACTCACCGCCATGACCAGGTTGGCGAGTGGGCCAGCGGCGGCAACCACGGCCATATCGCGGCGGGGATTCGGTAGATTTCGAATGTTTACCGGCACCGGTTTCGCCCAACCGAACAGGATGCCTCCACCGAACGACACGGCAATGGCCACCAGCACCATCGGTACCAGCACAGTCCCGATCGGATCGATGTGTTTCAGCGGGTTCAAGGTCAACCGCCCGAGTGTCTGCGCGGTCGTATCGCCGTATTGCAGGGCAACCCAGCCGTGCGCAACCTCGTGGACCGTGATCGCCAACAGCACGGGTACGATGGCGACACTGATTAACTGAATGAGATTCATCATCTGTGCCTTGTTGGCGCTCCCTCAGCGGCTTTGGTCGAGGAAGTCGGTCGGTCCTTTACCACGACGCACGATCACCGGTTCTTCGCCAACCAAGTCGAGAACCGTTGTCATCTCGGGACCACACGCACCACCGGCGACGATCAAATCGACTTGTTTACCGATTCGCTCGGCGATCGCCTCCGGTTCGGTCAAGGGCAATGCTTCATCAGGCAATAGCAGCGTACTCGATACCATCGGTTCGCTAAGTTCTTCCAGTAACGCACGAACGATTGAGGCATCGGGCACGCGCATGCCGATCGTCTTCCGTTTCGGATGCTGTAGTCGTTTTGGCACTTCCTTGGATGCCACCAACAAGAACGTGTATGGCCCCGGTGTTAAGCCTTTGAGCAAGCGGAACGCCCAGTTGTCGACCTTCGCATAGGTCGACAACTCGCTCAAATCGCGGCAGACCAGGGTTAAATAATGTTCTTCGTCCAACCCGCGAATCGCTCGAATACGATCCATACCGTCGCGATTGCCTACCGCACAACCGAGCGCGTAGGTCGAATCGGTCGGGTAAACGATAACGCCACCGCCGTGAAGACATTCCGCCACCTGGCGAATCAAGCGGACCGGTGGAGTTTGTGGATGGATTTGTAACGTCTGACTCATCTCGTTATGCTCGCGCAAATAGCCATGTTACCCGATCGGATGGGTAAACGCCAAATCATTCTCGCAGTACCCTGTCGCATCGCAAGGTAAACCATGAGGGCGCGCGGGCAAGTTCACCGCGGCGCGGCGACGAGATCGACGACACCGGATTACGGCGCAATGCCGCCATGATCCACGCAGACGTGCTAGGCTTGCCGGTCGGTAAGCGTTTTTCAAATCGCGGCGACCCAAACGCCGGTGATCCAGCCTAAACCCAGGATATCGCCATCATGCTCTATGTCATCTTTGCGCAAGATCATCCCGACACCTTGGCGGCTCGGCTCGGTGCCCGGCCAGACCACCTGGCCCGCATCGAAGCCTTGCGTGATGCCGGCCGCTTGGTGCTTGCCGGTCCACTCCCGGCGATCGACAGTCTCGATCCCGGACCGGCCGGATTCGTTGGCAGCCTCATCGTCGCCGAGTTCGACAGCTTAGCTTTGGCCCGTGCCTGGGCCGAGGCGGATCCCTATATCAACGCAGGGGTTTACCGCGACGTGACGGTCAAACCGTTCAAACAGGTCTTGCCATAACCTCTGTTTCATTGTTATAAATCGGTGCACAAATTTTTGTAGAAAAGCCTGCTGCGTCCCTTCCCGCGGGGAGAAAGAACGCAATAGCGTTTGAGACGATTGATGATTCATTTTTAGTTCAAGGAATCCATGTATGTCTATGCTACGTATCACCATCCCTACGGGTATCAGCGTCGGATTGTTCATGCTGATGCTGCTCGGCTGCGATGGCGGCCAACAGCAAACGGCCCATGCCACCGAAGCGAACGTGCTCGCTTATGTCAACGATACCCCAATCACACGCACTCAAGTCGACGTCCTCGCCGCGAGCCAGGACCAAGACCGTGACGATGCCTCCACTCGCATGCGCTTTCTCAACGAGTTGGTCAGTCTTAAAATTATTGCCCAAGCAGCAGAAAAGGATGGACTGACCCAACAGTCAGTGGTCGCAGCTCAGCTCGAGTATGCCCGCGATCGTGCCTTGGTACAAGCCTACCTGGAGCAGGCGATGGCGACCATGGAAATCGGCGACGAGGAACTTAAGACTCTGTATCGGCGCCAATTCTCGGACCCGACCGAATACAAGGCCCGGCACATCCTTTTAGAAAACGAAAACGATGCCAAAAGCGCCATCGTCAAACTGCAGGCCGGTGCGGATTTCGCCGAACTCGCCAAAGCCGAATCTACCGGGCCATCCGCGGCAAAAGGCGGCGATCTCGGTTGGTTTGCCGCGGATAAGATGGTACCGGCTTTTGGTGCCGCCGTGCGGGCGATGACACCGGGTCGATTCAGTGAAACGCCTGTGAAAACTCGGTTCGGCTGGCATGTCATCTTGCTCGAAGAAACTCGGGAAAGCACACCGCCACCGTTTGCCGAGGTTGCCGACGACTTGCGTTCCATTGTCGCCAACCAGCGTTTGCAGGATCGAATCCTGAAGCTGCGCCAGGCTGCCGACGTCAAGATCAACACACCCGCATCCGCGCCAACAACATCGGATGCCGCAACCGAGTAACGGACATCGGGAAGGGCATCGATATCCCGTATCAGGGTCAGCTCGACGATCCCGCGTTGCTCGACGAGCTGATCAGCCAATGAATACCGCGTTGTGACGAACTCGGTTGGCCCTATCGCGATATCGATGAGCCATTCAAGACACAGCCTACACCCTACTCCCAGAATTCGAACAGGTCACCGAACGACAGCCTGTCAGCCATCGGGTCAGTGTCCCGATAGACAAACAATTGGTGGATGCACTGATTCGCGGTTTACGCATCAATCCACCCGACACCTGGTATTTACGCTGACCTTCGACACCCACGGCAAACTGATGGAATACGCTTCGATGCCTGCACCAATTCGCGACCGGGCGATTGGCATCCGTTTTGACATCGAGCCCGGCCGTTTCTTGGAAACCCCATGCAACTGGGTGGCCACCACCGGTGGCAGAGCGTTTTTTTTGCGAGGAATAGAAGAGCTTTTACAGCTACCATGACTGACACCCGAGACAGACCCATGTCAAACCGCAAACTCGTCAGTTTCGATTGGGCCATCA
>CAZWQC010000021.1:0-15909 GCA_964635785.1 uncultured Ectothiorhodospiraceae bacterium | reverse complement strand
GGGGCTTGTTGCGGTCGTGTTCGCCTCGCGCGCGGCCGCCGATAGCGATCGGGTCAACAAGCACATCGCGTTGGTCGGTAGCCTGGTGAGTTGGGCGGTGGCCGGAGTGTACGGCGAGAATCCCAGTGAGATTACCCGCCCGGGTCAAGATAGCGGGGGGTTGGGTCTGAATGTCGGTCAGGACGGCAATATCCGGTCGATACAAGGGAGCTTGTATTGGCCTTGGTATCGGCCGGTCATCGATGGACCCTACATCACCTTGGACGGGGGGTGGGAAATCGGTGTAGCCGAATGGCGCACAACGGCGGCGCCGGCCGATGATCGGGTCTATCACTTTGGTGTGAGTCCGTTGTTTCGCTATACGCCGGTGCGTGGTGTGCTGGGACTGCGACCTTATGCCGAATTTGGTATTGGATTCAGTTATGCCACGGATGACACCATCGCCGATTATGCTTTGAACGAGCGATTTTTGTTCAACGGTGTGTACGGTGGCGGCGTGCTTTGGCGCGGACAAGACACTTATCGGCTTGGCTATCGGTACCAGTACGTGAGTAAAGCGAATGTGGTCAATCCGGATGATAGCCTTGGGTTTCACCTGCTGAGCTTGGGGTGGCGGTTCTGAGCATGCGCGAATATCGTGGTATGGTTTGATTCGGTGCATAATGGCGACGTTTCCCGGGTGAGGTATCAACGTTCGATCAGTTCTAACCTCGCTTCCCCGAATGAAAATAGGCGCAGCAGGGTGTTTTTTGCAAAAGCCCTTGGAGCAATTTATACGAGTAACGTCATGACCGATCTTCTCGAGGAGTTGAAACAGGCCGCCGCACAGAAAAAGGCCAATGACGAAGCGCAACGCCGCGCCGAGAATGAAGCCGTTTGCGATGAACTGCTGCGTCCGGTTTTGCTGCGCGGGTTCGACTATTTACGCGAACTTGTCGCGCAACTTGAGGTGATCGATCTCGACGTGCGAACCGATTTGGATATCATCGGCCTCGGCAAATTGACACAGGTTCGGCAGACAGAATATCACGTGGGCATCGACGACCAAGTCAGGCCGAATGCAGTCAAGATCCAGTTCCGCTGGCTCGGCGAACAACCCCTGCGGTTCGAGGTCGAGGATGCGATCGTGACCCAACGGGTGCGCGAGGAATTGCGCAATTGTCAACTGATGTTTCGCACTCGCGATTTGCCACCGCGACGACCACGGACCCCCTTGGTCCGGTTCGAGATCGATGCCAATGTCAAGGGGGGAATCGAATTGGGCGTAAATGCTGCACGCGCCAATTTGCTCTTGCAGGTGAGAAATCTCGAACAACTTGGCACGACTCGACATTACCTTGAACCGGACCGGTTTGACGATGCGATGTTTGATCAACTCGGTCGGTTTTTGCTGAGACGGCAAAACCATTTCCTGCAAGTGGAGTTGTCGGAAGCCTATCGCGAGCAGTTGCAGAAAAGATTGCGCCAAGAGCAAGGCAATCGCGTGGTGGTGACCGCAGCGGGGCAATCGGTATTGGCCGCGAAACCGTCGGCGAGCGAGCGTCTCAGGCGTTTTTTGGGGGGCGCGAAAAAAACGTAACAGACGTCGGGGCGACTGCGTTTCCCGGCATGCGCTTGTGTCTCATGGTGTGCCGAGATCGGTGACACCGCAAGAGCGGCGTCACCGGCAAACCCGTTGCGCAAAATCCCATTGCCGATGGCAACGGCCAGCGCGATCCGGTTACCTAACTGAGTCCTTTCGCTCGGTTGAGATCGTCATCGCTGGGTTTGGGTAGTAATGCGCATTCCGTAAAGATGCGTTTGGTGCAGCGCGCGCAAATGTCGCGGTCGAGCTTGGTGACAATGTCACGAATGGCTTGGGATTTCGACGCATACAAGTTCTTGTCGCCAATCTCGTCCATATAGCCGCCCCGTCGCAATGGCATGGTAGCGCCGCGTTTGAGCCGATAGATGAACAAACCGCCGCCTTCGGCCCGGCGGCGTTTGGCTTCCAAGGCCAGAAACTCAGCGCCGGCGACATCCAAAAAGTTAATGCCCGGCCCAACTAAAAGGAGATAACGTTGCTCGGGATTGGCTTCGCGGAACTCCATGAAGCTTTGCTGCACGTGATTGATTGCGCCGAAGAACAATGAGCCGTCGATGCGGGCGATCTTGAATTGCGGGCACTCCGGTAAATCGGGATTGGTGACGAATTTTCGCTCGGAGTCGTTGGGATCGGGAACCCGCGTCAATACCAACGGCCGGGAGGTTTTTGCGAGGTAGAACACCAACGACAGGACGATGCCGAGCAAAATGGCAAATTCGAGTTCCAACAAAAGCGTGGCCAAAAACGTGGTGACCAGGACGGCGGAATCGGTGGAACTGGCCTTGAAAATTTTGCCGATGTGGTCAAAATCGATCAATCCCCAGGCGACCAAAAACAAGATTCCGGCCATTGCCGCATTGGGCAGGTACGCGGCAAGCGGCGCCACGAGAAGAACGATGAAAACCAATAGCCCGCCGGCGATGATTGCCGCCAACGGTGTTTTGGCGCCGGCCTCGTAGTTGACGCCGCTGCGATTGAATGAACCCGTTGCGACGTAGGCCGAAAAGAAACTGCCGACGACGTTGGACAAGCCCTGGCCGATGAATTCTTGGTTGCCGCTGATGTGCTGACCGGACCGTACCGCCAGGGCACGGGCGATGGAGACGGCCTCGGTCAAGGCGAATAACGTGGTGGCGAATGCTGCGGGGGCCAAGGCGCGAATGGTGTCGAGGGAAAAGTCTGGATGAGAGAGCGGTGGTAAGGCGGCGGGTAAGGCTCCAACCGTCTTGACTGCGCCGGGAATGATCCAATTGATCACCAACGCTGCCAGACTGCCAACCAACATCGCCACGATCATGTAGGGGATCTTTGGGCGATAGCGTTTGATCAGAATGCCGGTAACCAGGGTGGTGATGCCGACCAACGTGACCCAGAGATCGATGGCACGGAGTTGTTCGAAAAACTGGATGAAGATCTCATAGAAATGGCTGCCGCGCTCGATGTCAATGCCGAAAAAATGCTTGATCTGGCTGCTGCCGATCAAGATGGCTGCGCCGGCGGTGAAGCCGATGATCACCGAATGCGAGATAAAGTTGACTAACATGCCAAGGCGCGCGAGCCCCATGGTCAATTCGATGAGTCCGACCATGAACGTCAAGGTCAACGCAACACTGACGTATTCGGCGGTTCCCGGTTCGGCTAGCCCGCTTAACGCGGAGAACAAGACCAGTGACGCTGCGGTGGTCGGCCCGGAGACCAAGTGCCAGGACGATCCAAACAAGGCGGCGATAATAGCCGGCACCATTGCGGCGTAGAGGCCGTATTCTGGCGGCATGCCGGCGATCGTAGCGAAGGCGACACCTTGTGGGAGTACGACGATCGCGCCGGTAATGCCGGCCATGGTGTCGGCGCGAATGTTGTCGCGGGTAAGCAGGGGCAGCCATGTCAAAAATGGTAGCCAGCGCTGCGATTGACCGATCTGCGCCATTGGACATTCTCCTGCGAAAACAGGCGGCTGTCGCGCTTTGTCGTCGAGTTGTGTTGCCTTAAGCGCGGCCGCAAGGAAGACTGGGGTTTGCCGCGATTTCTCATTGTCGAGGATGATTGGCGCTGTGGCTCAGCTCGGTGACCAACCCTGGATCAACGGGTGAAGGCCAGCGCCACTCGGCTGAGATGGACGCAAATCACGCCATTGATCGTGATGGATCGCGCGGTGCGCTCACCCTAACGTCTCGGTCCGTGTGAATCAATGGTTTCAGGCGAATACCTTGGGTTCGATCGCTGTCATCCGGGTTAGCATTGCCTTGGATTGGTGTTCATCAGCCATTATCGGACTTGAATTTTTGTCGAGAAGTGGCTATTAGGGCTGAATCGGCGCGAAGTGGCGAATCGGTGGAAGCAACCTTGAGCGGTTTCGCAGTGCCGTGTGGCTTATCGTTTTGGCTAGTTTGCCGCCAGATGGTTTTTTTGGAGTGAGGGTTTAAAGCTGAGTTTGACCAGACAAGTCGAGACGGCGACCGGAGGAGGTGAGTTGACGAGCGCGCTTTCAACCACAGCGCGGCAAGGTTTGCCACGCCGCGTTTATGTGCAATCGCAAGGTTGCCAGATGAATGAGTATGACGGCGCAAAATTGCGCGATTTGCTTGTCGCGGAACTTGGGATGGTGGTCACCTGCGATGTGGAAAGTGCCGACCTGTTGTTACTGAATACGTGTTCGATTCGCGAAAAAGCGCAAGCCAAAGTGTATTCCGAGTTGGGTCGTTGGAAGGCGTTGAAAAAGGCTCGACCGGAAGTGATGATTGGTGTCGGTGGTTGCGTTGCGAGTCAGGAAGGTGTTCTGTTACTGCGACGGGCTCCATTCGTTGACCTGGTGTTCGGACCACAAACTCTGCATCGGTTGCCCGCGATGATTCGCCAAGTTCGCGCCCACGGACATGCGATGGTCGACGTGTCTTTCCCAGAAATTGAAAAGTTCGATCAGCTGCCACCAGCGCAAGCAAAGGGGCCGACCGCGTTTGTTTCCATTATGGAAGGTTGTAGCAAATACTGCACGTTTTGCGTGGTTCCCTATACCCGTGGGGAAGAAATCAGCCGCCCTTTCGAGGATGTGTTGAACGAGGTCGCGCAGCTTGCGGTGCAAGGCGTGCGGGAAGTGACGTTGTTGGGCCAGAACGTCAATGCCTATCGAGGTCAGATGAGCGATGGGGATATCGCTGATCTGGCGTTGCTGATTCATTACATCGCTGCGATCGATGCCATCAAGCGCATCCGCTTTACGACGTCACACCCCATCGAAATGAGCGATAGCCTGATTCAGGCGTTTGCTGAAGTGCCAAAACTTGCCGGCCACTTGCATTTGCCGGTGCAATCAGGCTCGGATCGCGTGCTCGCCGCCATGAAACGAGGTCACACCGTGGTGGAGTATCGCCACACGATCCGCAAGTTACGCGAAGCACGGGCCGATTTGTGCATCTCCTCCGATTTCATCGTGGGCTTCCCGGGCGAGACGGATGCGGATTTCGAGGCCACCATGGCGTTGGTCGAGCAGGTGGGTTTCGATCAGTCCTTCAGCTTTATTTACAGTCCTCGTCCGGGCACGCCGGCCGCGACTTTGGTGGATCATGTGCCGCTGGCTGTTAAGAAACAGCGGTTGCAGCGGTTGCAGGCGCGTATCGATGCCCAAGCCAGAATCATCAGCCAAGCGATGGTGGGTGGCATCGAGGCGATACTGGTGACAGGTCGCTCAAGGAAGGACCCAAAGTTTTTGACCGGGCGTGCACAGAACAACCGGGTCGTGAATTTCCCGGGCGATCCGCGTTGGATCGGTGCGCTTGTGGCGGTACGGATTACGCAAGCATTACCGCACTCCCTACGGGGCGAGTTGGTCGAGTCGCCCGTTGTGATTACCAACCGCTACGATGATCGTGCTGTTGAGTCCGTCGCCTGAAACCGCGGAGCTGGTGTTGACGCCCGAAGATAACGAACGGCTGGCGAACTTGTGCGGCCAGCATGATGAGCATCTGCGCCAACTCGAACATCGACTGGGTGTGGAAATCAACAATCGGGGTTGTTATTTCCACATCGTTGGTGAGCGCCGTGCGACGACGGCAGCGACGGAAGTGCTGCAAACCCTGTATCGGGATAGTGCCGAGATGGTGCTGACCCCGGCACGTGTGCATCTTTCTTTGCAAGAGGCTGCGGTGCAGGAGTTGGTCGAGTCGCCCGAGCCTCTGGTTGCCAATCCAGCGCTGCGTTTGCGCGGCGGTCAAGTCAAACCCAAAGGGTCCAATCAAATCCGCTATGTCCAGAGTATCCTGACCCAGGATCTGACCTTCGGGATCGGCCCGGCGGGTACGGGGAAAACCTACCTTGCTGTTGCCTGTGCCGTTGCGGCATTGGAAAGCGATCGGGTGCAGCGCTTGGTGTTGGTGCGTCCGGCGGTGGAAGCGGGCGAGCGGCTCGGGTTCTTGCCGGGCGATCTCGCCCAGAAGGTCGATCCCTATTTGCGGCCGATGTACGATGCGCTGTATGAGTTTTTGGGTTTCGACAAGGTTAACAAGCTACTCGAAAAGCAGGTGATCGAAGTGGCACCGCTCGCCTACATGCGCGGACGGACCCTAAACGATGCCTTCATCATCCTCGACGAAGCGCAGAACACCACCGATGACCAGATGAAGATGTTTCTGACGCGGATTGGTTTTGGTTCCATGGCCGTCGTCAACGGCGATATTACCCAAACCGATCTGCCAGCACGGCAGCGCTCGGGGTTGCGGCATGTGATCGAAGTTCTGCAAGGGGTCTCAGGCGTGGGGTTTCAGTTTTTTACAGCGCAAGACGTCGTGCGGCATCCGTTGGTCCAGCGCATCATCCGTGCCTACGAGATGCATGATGATCATGCCACGGCGGCAACATCAGCGCGTTCGGCAAGGCCGGTAGCAGGGTGAGTCGATGCGCTTGATTGAGGTGCAACGTGCTTACTCCAGTGCCGATCTACCCGAGGATACGACGTTTGCACAATGGGTCGAGCTGGCCGGTGAGACTACGGCGGGTACTGTGTTGCTGCGCATTGTGGATGTTGAAGAAAGTCGGCTTTTGAACACACGCTATCGGCGCAAAGCCGGGGCAACCAACGTTTTGACTTTCCCTTGCGAGATACCGCTGGAGTTCGCGGACGAGCACGTCGGCGATATCGTTGTCTGTGCGCCAGTCGTGGCGCGGGAGTCCATGGCTCAAAACAAACCGCTGCGCGCGCATTGGGCGCATTTGGTCGTGCACGGTGTATTGCATTTGCGCGGCTTCGACCATGAATCCGAGGTCGATGCCATGCGCATGGAATGCCGGGAGATTGAGCTCCTGGCCGAACTCGGATTCGCCAATCCGTATGAATGAGGTGCTATGAACGTAAAGGAAATGCATTCCGCGAATGGACAGCGGGGATGGTTGGAGCGTATTGTCAATGCCATTCACGGTGAACCCAAAGACCGGGATGAAGTGGTCGAAGTGTTGCGCAGTGCTCAGCAACGACGCCTATTCGACAGTGATGCCCTCGGGATGATCGAGGGTGTCTTTCAAGTGGCGGAAATGCAGGCACGTGACATCATGATTCCGCGTTCGCAGATGTCTGTCGTCGAGCGTGATGCCAGTCTATCCGCTATCTTGGACGTGATCGTTTCCTCCGGCCATTCGCGGTTTCCAGTGATCGGTGAAAATCGGGACGAAGTGATCGGTATTCTGTTGGCCAAGGATTTGTTGCGATATTGCGGGGAGAGCGCGCCGGTCGATATCGCCCTGGAGGACATCGTTCGTCCGGCCGTGTTCGTACCGGAAAGCAAACGATTGAACATGCTTTTGAAAGAATTTCGCCATAACCGGCAACACATGGCGATTGTCGTCGACGAGTACGGTGGGGTGGCCGGGGTGATCACCATCGAGGATATTCTCGAACAAATTGTTGGGGATATCGACGACGAGCACGACTTCGACGACGAATTGCCGACCATTCAAAGCGCCGGCGATGGCAGTTATTGGATACGAGCCTTGACCCCGATCGAACACTTCAATCGCTATTTCGGCACGCAGTTTTCCGACGAGGAGTTCGATACGATCGGGGGGCTTGTCGTACACCAGTTCGGTCACGTCCCGAAACGAGGCGAGCGGGTGGCGATCGACGACATGGGCTTTTCGATTCTGCGTTCGGATAATCGTCGCGTCTACTTATTACAGCTGGACTTGAAACAGCATGCTTAAGCGCCTGCATGGTGTGTCATTTCGGGCCGTGACTTGGCGCGATCGGCAGCGGGTCTACCAAGCCGGTTGCGCGGAACGCGATGGTTTAGTCCGGTTCCTTTGCCGGGTCTGCCGATGGGTTGTTTGGGACCGGTGTGGCTGGTTGACCACATTGCGCGTCAGCCCATGTTGCTAAATCCTGTCTTACTGGCCCGGCTTTCGCGGCTGACTAACGAGCGGCCTCGGCTTGCCGACAGCATGGCTTTTCTGGCCGGTGCTGCGCTGGTCCTAGCGTTTGCTCCGTTCGAGTTGAGACTGTTTGCGGTGATCGCGCCGGCGGTGCTGTTCGTGTTGTGGACCTTGGCCGAAACCCGTGGTCGTGCAGCGCGGTATGGCTTTTGGTTCGGGTTTGGCCAGTTCGGTGTCGGAATCTCTTGGGTTTACGTCAGTATTCACGATTTCGGCCAGGCCCCGCCAGCGCTGGCCGTGCTCATAACCCTGTTATTCGTTCTGGTGTTGGCGGCCGTTCCGGCCGTTCTCGGTGGCGCGTTGGCGCGGCCGTGGCGTGAACGCGATACCCTGTTTCTTGGCGTCGTCGTTCCTGCCGGATGGCTGTTGGCCGAGTGGGTACGCGGTTGGTTTTTTACCGGCTTTCCGTGGCTGGCGTTGGGTTATGCGCACATTGATACCTGGCTGGGCGGGTATGCGCCAGTGCTCGGTGTCTATGGCGTAACGTTGTTGTCGGCGATTTTGTCCGGCTGGTTGGCGGTACTGCTGTTGGCTGATCGGCTGTGGTGGGCTGTGCTGGTGCTGGCATTGCTCGGGGTGCTCCTGTTCGGTGGTTACGCTTGCCGACAAGTTAACTGGACTCAACCGGTCGGTTCTCCACTCGATGTGGCGCTGGTGCAGGGGAATTTGCCGCAGCTCGCTAAATGGGAACCAGCCCATCGCGATCAGTTCTTTGCGCATTATCGCGATTTGACCTTGGCGGCGGCGCCGGCGGATCTTGTCGTTTGGCCGGAGAGCGCCTTGCCCGCCTTTTACCATGAAGCCGCGCCGTTATTGTTTGAAGTTGCCGCGTCGGTGCGCGCTCGCGGTGGCGAACTGATGACCGGCGTGCTGTATTACGATTTTTACTCGCAACGTCTGTTTAACTCCCTACTCGTGCCCGGTGGTGCGGTGCCGGCGCGTTACGACAAGCGGCACTTGGTACCGTTTGGCGAATATGTGCCGTTTGGGTTGCTCGGCACGCTGGAGCAGTTTTTGACGGTGACCGCATTCAATGCGAGTCCAGGGCATGGCCGAAATCTGATGCATGTCGGCGAAACGCCGATTGGGGCAGCCGTTTGCTATGAAGTCTTGTTCGGCGAGGAAGTGATCGATGCGTTACCGGAAGCCGTGTTGCTGGTCAATGTCAGTAACGACGCCTGGTTCGGTGAGTCCATCGGCCCCAAGCAGCACTTGGAAATCGCCCGGATGCGTAGCTTGGAGACCGCGCGGCCGCTGTTGCGAGCCACCAATAACGGGATTACCGCGGTCATTCGCGCCGATGGGCGGGTGGCCGATCGATTGCCGCAGTTTACGACGGCGGTGTTGTACGCGAGCGTCCAGCCGCGCACGGGTGTGACCCCTTACGCCGTTGTCGGAAATTGGCCTGCCGTTGGGCTCGCCTTGGCATTGTTGCTGATCGTTCGGGCGAGCCGACGCGGCGTTACACGCTAGCCGTCATTGCCATCGATGCAGGAGCACTCCGTTCGGGTTGATCGAGCGGCCAACCCAAGCGGGGTGTTGCAAATCGGGGGTCAGACTCGCGTGATGCGATGAAATTGTTGACCACCACACTCTGGGCAGTCAGGAATCGGCTCGGCCGAGGCCAGATCCACGACGTGGCCGCAGGCGTCGCAGCAAAGGCTGCCGGGACCGGCGATTTCCCCGCTGTAGTAGGCATTGGCCTGAGCCTCCAGCGCGGCGAGTTCGACCCGTGTGGTATCGGCGACCGATGTCAATAAGTCCCAGATTTCCGCCTCCACGAGCTCCAAATCCATATGCAGCCAAGCGGCATGATCTTTCTCCGCCGCGTGTAGATGGTCGGCGAGGTCTTTTAAGTCGCGGTAGACATAGTTGGCGATGTTGCGCGCATCTTCCTGGCCGATTTCCCCGAGTGTGACGGCCTGTTCACGGGCCCAATCCAGGGCTTTGGCCAAGGTCGAGCGCGTCGATTGATGTTCATGGTGGTGCAGCGAATGTTGGATGCGTTGCATCATCTGGCGATAGGCTTGTGCGAGTGCGGATTTGTGCGAAGCGGTCATGGGGCAATGTTCTCGGCAAGAGTGGATATCAACGAGTGTTCGTTAGTGCTGAGTATAGTGGGTGGGTGATCGATCGTTGGGATGTCGATGATGAGCGCCGTCTAGCCGATTTCAACGATGCAACGACTGTGAGACAATTTGCGACTCATCGTTGCACAAGTTTTTGCGGGTCAGCGGTTGCATTCTTTCCCGCGGGGGGATGCAAGCGCTTCGAAGTCAATTGCTATCAATGGTTGACACCTGCCGGCGTGCGTCGGGCTTTTCAAACGCATTGACATGGGTTGCTCGCGCAGCCGGAGACGATCAACGTCGCTGCGCTTGCACCGCGCATCCCGGGGGAGCGGTGTCTGGGCTACGGGCGGTGTCCGCACGCCATGGCCGAGTGATTATCGAACCGGGACGGAAGGGTATGCTCCTTGCCTGCGCCCCGGCCTGATGGGGTGGGTTGATGATGATGTCGCAGTTGCTGAATAGGATTGGGTTCGGTCACCCGGTTGCCGACGCAAACCGTAAACGACGCCAGTGAGTGTCGCGATGGGAACCGGTGTTATGCCGCAGACGACGGTCTCGCATGCTTGGGATATCTCGCCGGCGCAAGCGTTGGCCATTCAACGTGAGTTGGCGGTCCGGGTCGAGCGCAATGATCAGTTCGATAAGCCGCGTTACGTGGCGGGGGTAGACGTCGGTTTCGAGGATGCGGGTCGAACCGCACGAGCGGCGGCGGTGGTATTGGAGTTCCCTAGTTTGCAACCGGTGGCACAGGAGTTGTCGCGTTGCCCGGCCCTGTTTCCGTATGTGCCGGGTTTGCTGTCGTTTCGCGAAGTGCCGGCGATTCTCAAGGCCCTGAATCGGCTGCCGGTGGCGCCGGACGTCATTCTCTGCGATGGCCATGGCATTGCTCATCCACGGCGGTTCGGTCTGGCCAGTCATCTCGGGGTGTTGCTCGAGCGGCCGACCTTGGGGGTTGCGAAAACACGTTTGGCGGGATTTTGTAAGCGGACGCCGCGGCAACGGGGTGACTTCGTGGCGTTGACCGATGGGGACGAAACGATCGGTGCGGTGTTGTGTACGCGCTCGGGATGCAAGCCCGTCTATGTTTCCACCGGACATCGCGTGGCATTGCCGAGTGCGATCGACCTGGTATTGGCCTGTGCGCCCCGTTATCGCTTACCGGAGACGACCCGGCTCGCGGATCGGCTGGCGTCGGCACGCGGATGACTTGCGTGGTGACATCAAGTCGAGCAGGATACGCGTTTCGGCTTATCGCCTGCCTCGATGGGGAATTTGATTCATGGCCGCAGACTTGCTCCTTCAGCCTGTGACCGCCGCGGCAAAACAGATCATTTTGTGTTATCTGAATGAGGCCGAGGCGGCTTGTGCGCGGTTGAGCGATCCGAACGATCTTGATGCGTTGCATGATTTCCGGGTTGGGCTGCGTCGGCTACGCAGCACCGAATCGGCGTTTAGCCTGCAGTTCGAGGTGTTGCTGCCGAAGAAGTTGCGCAAGGCAATCAAGACCCTCGCATCGGCAACCGGCATTGCGCGTGACACCGAAGTCCAACTGGCTTGGCTTAAGCATCAAGAAGATTTGATCAAGCCCCACGAGGCGGCCGGATTTGCGTGGCTGCAACAACGACTACAGTGTCGTTTAACCGAGGAATATGAGACCTTGCGTGAGGCGATTCCGGCGAGCTTGCCGAAGTTGGCGCAGGAGTTACGCGAGCGATTCGCGGTGCCGCAGCACGTCGACGAGCCGCCTTATTGTATTGCCGTGGCGGATTTGCTGGACGAGGCGAGCGAAGAATTGTTCGCGCAACTAGCGCAGATCCACGGCGCGAGCGACGATGCAAAGGTGCATTCAGCACGTATCGCGGGTAAGCGGTTACGGTATTTGCTTGAGCCGTTGGCGCAGGAATTACCGTCTGGCAACGGCTTGGTGAAGGAATTGAAGCGATTGCAGGATCTCACGGGTGATATCCACGATAACCAAGTGCTGTCGACCGAACTCATCCAAGCGGCCGAAGAAGCCGGAGCAGCGCATTTCCGGCGGATGGTGCATTTTTCGCTGAATCTATCGCCGGACAGCGAATCGGTGGAAATGGCCAAACGTCAGGACGAGCGGCCGGGTCTGATGGCGCTGGCGCGGGATCTGCATCAGGCTCATCAGGATTTGTTCGGGCGCTTGTTGGCGCAACTGGAAAGCGGTGAGCACGAGCAGTTTCACGCGCATATGCGTGGTGTTGTCGCGCAATTGCGCGAGCTACCGGAGCAGGCGGATGCGCTCGAGGATTGATGTCCGCATATTCCGGTGAGCGCGAATAGGCATTGCGGACCGTTTGCCGCACTGGTGCACGGACAGCATCGAGTGTGGCAGCAAGTCGAGGTATTTGGTGTGTGTTCCTGGCGGCCGGACATTGGCCTGTCCGCATCGCCGTAGCCGCGTTTGCGTAGGGGCACGTTCAACGATCACTGATTCCGGTGGCGCGAAGCGCATCCGGCAACGCAGGAGTGACAACACGATGCAGATCGGCATGATTGGGCTAGGGCGGATGGGCGCAAATATGGTGCGTCGGTTATTGGCCGGTGGGCATGAGTGCGCGGTGTTCGATACTTCGCCCGATCACGTTCAGGCCCTGGTCGACGACGGTGCGCAAGGTTGCGAGTCGATCGACGCAATGGTCGCAAAGCTGATCCCACCGCGCACGGTTTGGCTAATGGTGCCGGCGGGTCAGGTGACGGACAATGTCGTCACCGTGCTCGCTCAAGCGTTACAGGCAGGTGACTGCATCATCGACGGTGGCAATAGCTATTTCAAAGACGATTTACGACGAGCGGCGGCGTTGCAGCCCGAAGGAATCGATTATCTCGATGTGGGGACCAGCGGTGGGGTTTGGGGCAAGGAGCGCGGTTATTGCCTGATGATCGGTGGGCCGCAATCGGTTTATCAACGATTGGAGCCGGTTTTTCGAACGCTTGCCCCTGGGCTTGGCGAGGTTTCCCGAACCCCGGGTCGTGACGGCCCAGCGAGTGCGGCCGAACAAGGCTACTTGTATTGTGGGCCGGTGGGAGCCGGGCATTTCGTCAAGATGATTCACAACGGTATCGAGTATGGTCTGATGCAGGCCTATGCCGAAGGGCTCGATATTTTGCGCGGTGCGGCCAGTGACGCTCTGCCGGCAGAACGACGCTATGCCTTCGATATCAAAGAAATCACCGAGTTATGGCGAAGGGGTAGTGTGGTTGGCTCCTGGCTTTTGGATCTGACCGCAGCGGCGTTGGTGCAAGACCCGGATCTTGCCGGGTATGTGGGCCGTGTCGACGATTCGGGAGAGGGGCGTTGGACTGTGCAGACGGCGGTGGAACAAGCGGTACCGGCGGATGTCCTGTCGGCGGCTTTGTATACCCGATTTCGTTCGCGTCAGGCGCATACCTTTGCCGAGAAAGTGCTGTCGGCGATGCGGGCGCAATTCGGCGGTCACCGTGAGGCGCCAAAGGGTGCAGAAGGTCAATCCAATTGAATGAGGCGAACGCTATGCCGCAAGTGCCGATCTTGGAGACGACCGCGAACGCCGTCGGTCAAGCCAGTTTGGTGATATTCGGGGCTTCGGGCGATCTGACCCAGCGCAAGTTGATCCCGGCATTGTACAACTTGGCGCGTGATGGCCTGCTCAGCGATCGTTTTGCCGTGTTGGGTGTATCCGGTAGTCAATTCTCCGACGACGAGTATCGCAGTCGGCTTCAAGCGATGATCCGTGAGCACGTCGGCGAGCCGGATGCGGCGACCTGGGAATGGTTACTCAAACGGATTGCCTATTGTTCGGCGAACGTCAACGATCCGCAAGGCTATCAGCGAATTGGCGAACGCCTGACCGCTTTGGAAACGGCGTGGGGCATCGAGGGCGATCGGTTGTTCTACCTGGCTATACCACCGAGTCTATTTGCGCCGGCGGTGGAACAATTGCACGGGCAAGGATTGATCCATCGGTGTAGTGCCGGCCGGGTCGTCGTGGAAAAGCCCTTCGGGCAGGATCTGGCATCGGCCAAGCAGCTCAACCTAGCGCTGCTTGGGGCATTGGATGAATCACAGATTTATCGCATCGATCATTACCTCGGTAAGGAAACCGTGCAAAACCTCCTGGTCCTGCGGTTTGCGAATGCGATCTTTGAGCCGATCTGGAATCATCAATACGTCGATCACGTGCAGATTACGGTGGCCGAAGAACTTGGTGTCGAACATCGCGGACGGTATTACGAAGAAGCGGGTGCGCTGCGCGACATGGTGCCGAACCATCTCATGCAATTACTGGCCATCATTACGATGGAGCCACCGATTTCATTTGATGCGGAAACGGTGCGGGATAAAAAAGCGGAAGTGTTGCGCTCAATTCAGCCGATGACGCCGGAGGATGTGCTAAACCGTACGGTGCGCGGGCAGTATGGTCCGGGGCAAATGCCGAGTACCGGCAACGTGGCGGGCTATCGTGCCGAAACGCATGTCGATCCGGCCTCACGGACCGAGACATATGTCGCGATGAAGCTGTTGCTGGATAACTGGCGGTGGTCGGAGGTGCCCTTCTATTTGCGCACCGGTAAACGGTTACCGCAACGGTTGACCGAAATCGTCATTCAGTTCAAACAAGTGCCGTTCATGTTGTTTCGCCATACCCCGGTCGACCACTTGGTGCCCAATCAGTTGATTATCCGAATTCAGCCGCGCGAAGCGATCACCTTGCGGTTTGGTGCGAAAAAGCCGGGGCCGTCGTTGCGCATGGGCAACGTCGACATGGATTTTTGCTACAACGATTTGTTCGGACCGGCACCGACGACGGGTTACGAAACCCTGCTATACGATGCGATCAAAGGCGATGCGACGTTGTTTCAGCGGTCCGATAGTATCGAAATCGGCTGGGATATCGTGCAGCCGATTTTGGATGTCTGGCAAGCCTTACCGCCACGCGATTTCGCGAACTACAGCGCGGGTAGCTGGGGACCGAAAAAGGCGGAAAAATTGCTCGCTCAGGATGGGCGCCATTGGCAGGATGGGCGATGAATTTCGGTTCGGTCGGACAGTTTGCGCTGAAGGTTTTGCCGGATACCGCCGCGTTGTATCAGACGGTTGCCGACTACCTTCTCGGGGCTGCCCAGGCCGCTGTTGCCGCGCGTGGGCGTTTCCATTGGGTACTTGCTGGGGGGGCAACCCCACGCGGGATCCATCGGCAATTGCTGCAGCGCCAGACCAGCGGCCAGCCAGCGTTGCCCTGGGAGCAGACCTACGTCTTTTGGGGTGACGAACGAGCGGTCCCGCCCGCGCATGTGGATAGCAATTTTGGCATGGCGCGGGAAAGCCTACTCTATGCCGTGCCGTTGTCGCCCCGGCAGATCTTTCGCATCGAAGGCGAATTGGGTGCGGATTCGGCAGCCGAGCGTTACGAGGCCAAGTTGCGGGGGTATTTTCAGCAACAGTGGCCAGGGTTTGATTTGGTCATGCTTGGCTTGGGCACGGATGGGCACACCGCGTCATTGTTTCCAGAGGACGATATCGTTTTGGGCGAGAACGAACGCTGGGTGGTTGCGACCGATGCGCACAATGGTCATCGTCGCGTTACCCTGACACGCCCGGGACTTGCCGGTGCTGGGGAAGTGGTGTTCTTGGTGCGCGGTTCGCCCAAGGCGTCGGCGTTGGCGCGGAAGTTCTTGTGCAGCAGTACCTCGCCGGCCTGGTCCAGGATGCAGAGATACATCGTTCGTGCATGGAGATCGATGCCGCAAGAGTACTTGTGCTGCTTGGTGTAGAATCTCATTAAGGTCTCCTTGTGGAAGGGTTTGCTGATTCCCGGAGCTTACCTCTCC
>CAZWQC010000020.1:944-15992 GCA_964635785.1 uncultured Ectothiorhodospiraceae bacterium | reverse complement strand
GCCGTCTTCCTGAATGACCTGGGCGAACGCGTGCGCACCGCCCTTCTCGCCCACGGCAAAACCCTCGCTGAACAGCTTGGGGTCGATTATCTCGAACTGCGCCAACGCGACCAACCCGCAGCCGATCTGCCGACCAAAGACCTATATTTCACCTTCCGCAAACCCATCCAGCCAGATGCCGATGGTAACCTCAAGGCGATCCCCCGCAAACAGCGCGCCATGGTCCGCAAAGGCCTATCCGCTGGCCTGAACGCCGAGGTCGACGATCATGTCGAACGCTTTTTCTCGGCCTATGCCACCAGTGTGCGCAATCTCGGCACGCCGGTGTTTGCGCTGCGCTATTTCAAGATATTGCAGGACACCTTCAAGGATGATTGCGAAATCCTAACGATTACTCACAACGGCCAGACGGTTGCCGGCGTGATGAGTTTTTTCTTTCGCGACGAGGTCATGCCGTATTATGGCGGCGGCAACGACGCCGCCCGCGCCCTTAAAGCCAACGACTTCATGTATTGGAGCGTAATGGAACGCGCCAGACAAGCGGGTTATCGGCTGTTCGACTACGGTCGCAGTAAACGCGGCACCGGTTCCTTCGACTTCAAGAAGAACTGGGGATTCGAGCCAACACCGCTGTATTATCAGTATCATCTGGTCAAAGCCAAAGACCTGCCGGACATCAATCCGCTCAATCCGAAATACCGATTGTTCATCAAAGTTTGGCAACGTTTACCACTGCCCGTAGCCAATCGCCTCGGCCCCTACGTGGCACGTCGTCTCGGCTAAGAGCTAAGGAGTCCGTCCGGTGCAACTCATCCTCGCCGACCGCAAGCAAGGCTTGACAAAAACGCATTGGCCCCGTGCTGGATTACTGCTACTGCTATTGGCTGCAGCGATTCTGTCTTTCTGGCCGACCTTGGCGAGTATGGTCGCCATTTGGAATCGCTCCGATACCTTTGCCCACGGCTACCTGATCCCCGTCATTAGCTTGTATCTCATTTGGCACGACCAAGCCCGTTGGCGTGCCACACCGCTGCGCACCGACTACCTTGCTTTGCTGCCCTTGGCCCTGCTTGGCTTCGGTTGGCTGCTTGCGCATGTGGTTGACATCTTGGTCGTCCAGCAACTGGCCGTCGTTGCGATGGTGCCAATGCTGGTGTGGCTACTCTGCGGTCGCGCCTTGCTTTTGCGTCTCGCCTTCCCACTCGGTTTTCTCCTTTTCATGGTGCCTTTCGGGGAAGGTCTGGTTTTCCCCATGATGCAGTTCACCGCCAGTTTCACTGTCTACGCCTTACGGCTGACCGGTATCCCCGTGTATTGGGAAGGCACTTATTTCAGTCTCCCGAGTGGCGACTGGTCCGTCGTCGAGGCCTGCAGCGGTGTACGGTATCTCATCGCATCGGTGGTGCTCGGCTGTGTGTACGCCTACCTCACCTATCGCTCGCTATGGCGTCGACTCGTCTTTATCGCCTTGGCGACGATCGTCCCGGTCTTCGCGAACGGGCTGCGGGCGTATCTGATTGTCATGTTGGCCCATTTGAGCAACATGAAACTGGCCGTCGGTATCGATCATCTCATCTACGGCTGGGTCTTCTTCGGCATTGTCATGTTTGTCCTGTTTTCCATCGGCGCGCTGTGGCGGGAAGTCGAACCCACCCAGTCCCCCGAGCAACAAACACCACCGGCACCCACCACTCATGAACCATCCGCAGTCAACCCCATCATGGCAAGCCTACTTGGCTGCGCCTTACTGATACTCTGGCCGCTGTGGGCAAACCAGCTCGAAAACCGAGCCGCCTACGACGGTACGATCAGGCTTACTGCACCGGCCGCAACCACAACCTGGACCACCAGCGATCGCTTCACCGATTGGACCCCACGCTATGTCGACGCCACATTCGAACTCACCCAAGCCTACCGCGATGGCACACAACACGTCGGCCTGCACATCGCCTATTATCGCGAGCAGACTCAAGGGGCCGAGCTGATCAACAGCCAAAATGTCTTCATCGAGCAGAAGCACCCAGTCTGGCGAGAGCCTTACCGGCGCAGCCACAAAGTCCGCGTCGGCCAGCACATGCTAACCATTCAGGAAGCCGAACTCAGCTCGCTTAACCAAAACCTGTTGGCATGGCGCTGGTATTGGATCAATGGCCGCTTCACCAGCAATGCACTATGGGCGAAATGGCTCGAGGCCCAAGGGGTTCTCCTCGGACAGGGTCGCAACGCCGCCGGCCTTATTGTCTACACCCCACAAACCGACTCGTTGGCGGCCAGTCGTCACCGACTCCAACGGTTTGTTGATGATAGGCTAGTGGCAATCCACCACCGTCTTACCGAAATCGAGGTTGCACCATGAGCATGATCGGTTGTTTTCATCGTATCGACGATGCCGATATCGACGCATTCCGGGCGAATCCGGACCGATTCTGGACCATCGTGGGCGTGCCCAAGATCAAGCACAAACCCGGCTTGCTGAGTCGATTGTTCGGCCATGGTCATCCCCCCAATGGAGCACCGGATGACGATTGGCAACCCTTGCCCGGCGGCAAAGCATTCGATGTGGACAAGGCCTGGCATGGCATTCATTTCTTGCTTTGTCATGATCCAGAAACCGGACCGCAACCGCTCGCCTTCATTCTCGACGGCGGCCACGACATTGGCGACATCGATCCCGGTTACGGCCCCGTGCGCGCCTTGACTGCTACGCAAGTTGCCGACATTGCCGAGGCTTTGAATCATCTCGATCTTGATCAACTGCGAGCGCAATGCCATCGCGAGGACTTCGCCCAGTACGACATCTATCCCAACATCTGGGACGAACCGGACGAAAACTGTTTCGGCTATCTTTTCGAGCACCTCAGTGCGTTAATCGACTTCATCGATCAGACTCGCAACGAGGACAAAGGTCTTCTGGTTTGGATCGGATGACGCCCCTCGCGCAGCGTCTCCTCAGCTTGTGGGGGCAGGCGTTGGGCCGGCAACGCGAACAAAGCCAGCCGCTCTACGCCATGCCTCAGTCATTCGGCACCGTTCGCGTCAGGCTCCAAACCTCCACGTGTTCGGCCCCAGCACGCCGGAGCGTCTTCGCCAGCTCGAACACCGTCGCACCCGTCGTCACCACATCGTCGATGATGATCAAACGCCTCCCGGGCAGCTTATCAACGACAAATGCACCGCGCACATTGCGTTCCCGTTCCGCCGCACCGAGCCCGGTTTGATGTAGCGTCGGTTTCACCCGCCGCACCGCTCGTCTGGCCAGCGGCCAGCCGAACATCCGCGCCAATGGCCGCGCGAGCTCGACGGCCTGATTGAAACCACGTTCGCGCACGCGTTGCGGGTGTAGTGGCACCGGGAGCAATACCGCCGGCATTTCACCAACCTGCGGCTGCATCGTTTCGGCAAACAACTGCCCTAGCAAGCGCGCATCGGCTAGCCGACCGCGAAACTTCATGTTGGCAATGAGGTGTGTCACTGGCGGGCGATACGCAAACACGGCGAGCGTGCGCAGGACCGGCGGAGGCTGGCGCAAACAGTGCCAACACCGCGACTGACCCTCGGCGACCGGTAGCGCACAACAAGTGCAGGCAGGACCAAGCCAAGGTAAATCGGCGTAACAGCCGCGACAAAGGTCTTTGCCCGCAAACCCCGGATCACCGCAGAGCGTACAAACCGGCGGATAGAGGAGGTCCAACAATCTCGCAACGAGCGCTTTTCGCAAGGGTGCCTGTGGGATTGGGAAAGAGGTGATAACATAACGCGATCCTTGCTTTGCGGAAACCCTCGCCATGGCAACAGAACTCGACCAGCTCGTTCAAATCTTGAAAGCTGCAGCCGACACCGAAATCATGCCACGCTTTCGCCAAACCGCAACCAGTCGTAAGGCCGATGGCAGCGTTGTCACCGCCGCCGACCTCGGTGCGCAACGATTTATCACCGACGCATTGGCCGACGCGTTTCCCGACATTCCCGTACTCGGCGAAGAAATGCCGGCAACCGAGCAACAACGGCTACTCGACGCCGATGCAGACGCGGTCTTCTGTCTCGATCCATTGGACGGTACCAGCAACTTCGCTGGCGGTTTTCCCGTTTTCTCCGTTTCCCTTGCACTATGCCGCGCCGGGCAGGCCGAGCTTGGCGTGGTGTACGATCCAAACCGCGACGAGTCGTTCGCCGCTGCGGCCGGTCGCGGCGCCTGGCTCAACGGGAAACACCTAATAACCCATGCACCACAACAAACCCTCGCCGATTGTTTAGGATTGATCGACCTCAAACGTCTCGGTGCCGAGCATGTATTAAAGATGGGCCAAGCGCCACCGTATCGCTCGCAACGCAATCTCGGCTCGGTCGCCTTGGATTGGTGTTGGCTGGCGGCTGGCCGCGGTCAACTATACTTGCATGGTGGTCAAAAGCTCTGGGATTACTTGGCCGGCGAGCTGATTGCCCGGGAAGCCGGGGCACAGACTCGGCTATTGACTCGCAGCGGTCAACACCCACCTCCCGGTCTCGCCTTGGCGCCTCGGTTTGCCGTAGGTGCCGCCAATACGACCCTGCTTGAATTGTGGTTGAATTGGCTGGATTTACCCATGTCTTGAACCCACATCATCGGCACCGCCTGGATCGAGCGTTTCGCAAACCGGCGGTACTCGGAATTTTTGCAAAAGTTTTTGCAAAACGAGTTTGCTGCGCCCCTTCCCCCGCACAGGAAGGGACACAAGAACCTCTGCAACGATTGGTACCAGGAGAACGCTCGCCATGTATCGAATTCATCACCGTCAAAGCCTGTCCGATATCGTGTTCCAATGGGATGTTCTGGCGCCGGATGTGGCACAGGCCGCCCAACCCGGCCATTTCGTGATGTTGCGTTTGCACGAAGGCGGGGAACGTATTCCGCTGACGGTCGCCGATTATGATCGCGAGCAAGGCACGGTCACATTAGTGATTCAGGCGCTCGGTAAAACCACCCAGGAGATGATGACCCATTACCGAACCGGCGACGCATTCAGCGATTTCGTCGGACCGCTGGGCCGTCCCCAACAAATCGAAACCCTGGGGCATATCGTTCTGGTGGGCGGCGGACTCGGCGTCGCCCCGGTTTATCCGCAATTACGCGCATTCAAGCAAGCCGGCAATCGCGTCACCGCCATTGTGGGTTTTCGCTCCCGCGAACTCGTCTTCTGGGAAGCACGTTTCCGTGAATTCGCCGACCAGCTAATCGTCTGCACCGATGATGGCAGCTATGGTCGTCCCGGCCTGGTCACCGAGGCACTTCAAGCGATCCTAAGCGATGACAAACCGGATCAAGTCGTCGCCATCGGGCCTTTACCCATGATGCGCGCCTGCGTCGAAACCACCCGTCCGTTCGGCGTCAAGACACTGGTATCACTGAACGCCATTATGGTCGATGGCACCGGCATGTGTGGTTCGTGCCGGGTGACTGTGGCTGGGAAAACGCGCTTTGCCTGTATCGACGGGCCGGATTTCGATGGCCATTTGGTCGATTTCGAGTCATTGATGGCACGGCAACGCCGCTTCAAGTCCCAGGAAATACGGGCCAACGAAGATTACAGCCATATCTGCACCATCGAAAAACTGTTGTTCGAAGAAGAAAAGCGAACCTACAAGAAACTGGCCACACTGCGTCCAACGCAAGTATCGATGCCGGAACGCAGCGCCAGCGAACGGGTCAACAATTTTCGTGAGGTCAACCTCGGCTTTTCCATTGACGATGCCATCGAGGAAGCCGAGCGTTGTATACAGTGCAAAAACCCCACTTGCATCACCGGCTGCCCGGTACAAATCGACATTCCACGCTTCATCCGCCATTTGCTGGTAAGGGATATCGACGGTGCCCAAGCCGTTATCCATGAGAACAATCTGTTTCCCTCCATCTGCGGCCGGGTTTGCCCGCAAGAAAGCCAGTGTGAAAGCCAGTGTATCTTGATCAAAAAAATGGAGCCGGTGGCCATCGGCCGCTTGGAGCGCTTCATCGGTGATAACGCCCACCCTCGCAAAGTCCAGCCGCCGCGTTTTGACGAGCATCTGGGCCGCGTTGCCATTGTTGGCTCGGGACCGGCCGGCCTGGCCGCCGCCGCCGATCTCGCCCGTTGTGGCGCCGAGGTCACCGTGTTCGAAGCTCTTCACGTCGTGGGTGGCGTGTTGCAATACGGGATTCCGGCTTTCCGTTTACCACGCGAGATCATCGACCGCGAAGTCCAAGGTTTGCGGAATTTGGGGGTCATCTTCGAGACCAACAAAGTGGTCGGTAAAACCTTTACCGTGGCCCAACTCTTAGGCGAGCGGGGGTTCGATGCGGTTTTCCTTGGGGTTGGGGCTGGTGCCCCGAGCTTTCTTGGCATTCCCGGCGAATCCGCAGGACAAGTCTACTCGGCCAACGAGTTCTTGACCCGCATCAACCTCATGGGCGGCCATCGTTTCCCCTTCGAGGACACGCCGATCGCCCTTGGACAAAGTGTGGTGGTGGTCGGGGCCGGTAATACCGCCATGGACTGTCTGCGAGTTGCCAAACGCTTGGGCGTACCCGCGGTACGCTGCGTCTACCGTCGCACCGAAGCCGAAGCCCCCGCGCGGGTGGAAGAACTTCGCCACGCCAAAGAGGAAGGCGTCGAGTTCTTTTTCCTCCACTCGCCGATTGCTGTGCTGACCGACGATCAAGGCGATGTCACCGGCATGCGCGTCGAACGGATGGAGCTCGGTGAACCGGACGCACGGGGGCGGCGACGTCCCCTCGGTACCGGTGAGTTCAGCGAAATTGACTGCGCAACCGTGATCGTTGCGCTCGGCACCCAAGCCAACCCGATCATCCCCGAATCGACCCCCAAGTTAACGCTCAACCAATGGGGTTATATCGTCGCCGACGATGTCACGCAAGCCACGGCGATGCAGGGCGTCTTTGCCGGTGGCGATATCGTCACCGGTGGCGCCACGGTCATCCTTGCCATGGGCGCGGGCCGGCGCGCTGCCAAAGCCATCGCCTGCTGGTTGGCTGGTGATCGAAAGACCTGGCCACCCACCCCGGAGGCCATCGCCGCCTATATCCCACCGCACCCACTACCGGACTTGCCGCAACCTCCGGCCAGCGCGATTGCCCGCGTGCTCGAGGCTGAGTATCGCTTTGCGGACGGCGAATCTGAGCTGACGCTCGGCGATCAAACCGTTCATTGGGAATGCCAACAGTGCGGCAAAGTCAGCGAGGGCGTCGCCATGCCGTTCGGGCAATGCACCTTATGCGGTGGCCATTTGCTGATGATCGATCCCGCCCCACCGGTCAATGCCGAAGCCATCGCGGCCGTTCGCGCCGCCTTTGAAATTCAACTCGGGGCACATGCTTTCTACGAGCAAGCGGCGCACAAGGCCACCGACCCCATCTTGCGCGCCCTCTTTACCCATTTTGCCGAACTCGAGCACGCCCAGATCCAAACCTTGGCCAAGCGCTTCCATACCCCACCACCGGATGACAGCGAACCACTCGACATCCTCCAAGCCGCTCAGTTCGCCCAAGTTGAGCAACACTACCCAAACGACCCAGTCAATCTGCTGCGCCTGGCGGTCGCTTTTGAGCAACGGGCACTCGACCAACTCGATGAAAAAATCGGTGCGGCCCAACCCGGCAGCGAGCAGCACAAGGTACTGAAAACCCTGCGTGCCGAGGAGCACGCGCATATCGCCTTGCTGCTCACAGAAATGCAACGTTGGCAATCGGGGAAACCCGGTTTGGCCATGAATGCGGTGGCCATTGCTTGAGTGTCGGCAAGACCTGGAAAACCGGCATTCGGTTCTTAGATCGAAATGATGTGATCACCGTTGAAACGCGATTTGACTCATGTCAAATTGACACCGCCCGCCAACTGGCGGGCGTAACACCTGTGCATTAGCGCCAATGATGCCGTCATTTGAACGGGCTATTTCGGTCCGAGCGGGGGATCGATGAGACCCTGCCAATCTTGTGACCAGAATAGACCACTATGATAAAGGTGAACGGCATCGTTGACGAGCAAAGCGCGATCCTGCCAAGTGTCGGAAAAAATCGCGGGATCGAACGGATCGCTGGTCGTCACCAACGGCGGTAACATTTCCAATGTTGCATCGCTGATTCGATCGGGTACCGTATTGACCTCGAACCGGTAGAGGCCATGGTGGCTGAAGGGGTAGTAATACCATGGCTGTGCCGGATCGAATGGTGTCTTCGGATCGTCGTGTACGCTAACGCCAAAGGCAAAACGATAGCTGTCAGCGTCAGCCTGCATCCCGGCAAAGGCTAAATGGTCGCCCAGAATCGCCGCTTCAGTCCCGCGCCGGCCGATGGCCAAACGATCCAGAGCGGTTGGTTGGCGGGGATTGGAGACATCGAACAAGGTCACTTGCACGCCTTGATACCAAGCTCCGCGCGAATCGCCGTCGCCGTCGAACTCATCGGGGTAAGCATCTTTGCCGATGCCAATCATCAGGCCATCACCCACCGGGTGCAGATAATCGGAAAACCCTTCGATCTTCAGCGAACCGAGGATGGCGGGATGGTAGGGATCGGCTAAGTCGATCAGGTAAAGTGGGTCAATGGTACGGAAGGTCACCAGATAGGCGGTATCGCCGACAAATCGACTGGCGTACAGGTGTTCGCCGCGCAAGCCGATGGCCTCTGGTTGTTCTTGGTTCGGTAGGTTCGCGACCACTTCGAGGTCCGTGTTATTCCCTGTGTCTTCGAGGATCGTGAGTAAAACGGGCGACACGGGAGTACGGTCGTCGACGGGCGCGACGTCATCCGCTGCGATCATGGCAATCGGTTCGAAGAAATCGAACAATTGGCTCGACTCGGTGATCACGCGCAAAAAATTGCCTGATTCGCTGAACCGAAACGCGGCTTCGCGCGGATTGTCCGCAAGGTAGCCCGGTACGGCGCCACTGCCTCGGTATTCAACATCACCATCATGGAAGGCAAGTTTGTGGATCAGCGTCCGTTGCTCGTAGACGGGAAAACGCGCATCGACATACGGTAACGGCCCGACGCGATAATCGGCAGCGGCGAGATACATCGCTTTAGTCGAACTGTAAAGGGTCTGGGCCTCGCCAGCAAAACAGGTCGTCGTAACCGGATGGCTAGGCGTTGCCAGATCGATCGCGTGAATCGCGATGATAGCGCTGCTGCGTGGATTGTCGGTTGACTCGACATAGCAGCCGTCGACATCGATGGGCTGCGGCGGTTCGTCGTTGCGCTGAACGGTAGGGAGCAGTCTTGCGGTCGGTGCAGGTTCCTCGGTATCGATTTGGACCGGATAGAAACGCGTTAGCAGGTACAGGTGGTCATCGATGACTCGGCTGTCGATGAGGCCACCCTGAAATTGTAATTGGGCACTCGGTTGCGGTTGCCCCGGGTTGGTGACATCGGCGAAATAAACGGAAGTTTGTTGGTTATACCAACCGTACCGCCAATACCAATCGATCCCGTTTGTGGCACCACCCAGCATCACGAGCTCCGTGCCTTGTCCGGCGAGGTACAGCCCGCTCAAGCTCACCCCGGCCTCATCGTCTGGTTGATATTCAGCCATCTCGGTCAGATTCAAACCCGTCTCGTCCAGCGCCATGATACGGACGACATCGCCAGCGGGAACCTCGCAAGGCAGGTCCGCCGCGTCCTCGGCTTTGCTGAGACCGCCATCGATTTCAGGATACAGACCGCAGGCCATTTCTCGGTTGCGGATGGCGTAGACATAGCGGCCATCGCTACGCATGCGATCCGCTTCGTCAACGCCTTGTTCCTGGATGTTGACTTTCGAGATAGTGTCGTTGACCGATCCATTCCCCGGGGCGGCAAGCTCGGGGGCGCCGTCAAGGACCATGTCATCGCCACGCAACCAGGCATCCTCCGCAGTGAAGCCAGCACGAAGATACTCACCCAGCTCGGCCAGTTCGGTGAATTGCAAGGTGGCCGTATTACCGGGCGTGGATTGCGGATCAAGTGGATCGCTGCCGCCACGCAGTTCATCGCCATCGAAACTGTCATCGAAATCGCTATCTTTGGTGGAAACTAGGAGGTCGAGCTGTTCGACCAAGGCTGGCAAGGCCATCTGGCCGGTGTTTATCCCTTGGACCAAGTCGTTACCGGTCATCCCCGCGCTATGACGCACAAGCAGGATCCCGTCGGTGAGTGCATCGAGATGGCCATCGCCATTGACGTCGAAATGTTGTCGATAACGGTTCAGGTAAGCCAACGCCGCTTCGGCGTCGCGTGTACTGTTAACACCGAGGCAATTCTGGTACAAACTGGCATTCCGATAGCCAAACGCGAACAACAGTATGGCACGCCCATCGGTGTCGGGGCGCACATCACCATCGCCGTCGATATCAGCGAGAGCGCTTGGCTGCTGACTCCAAGCCGTGGTGGGGGCAAGGAACAAAACGATGGCAAGCCAAGCGCCTGCCTTTTGAATACAACCGGACGATTTGCCGAACATGGTCTTTTCTCCCGTGGACTGAGCAGGTTGCAACCGAGTAAAACGTGAATCCGTGTTGCGTGGATCAGCGGCTAGACTAAGGATGCGAGAAGCAAGGCATCTCGCATCCTTTTCTGGGAAAATTTTACCACAAAATCAGAGAAAGGGAAGCCGCATTTTGCAAGCGAAGTCACAACTTCGCTGGCGGACTCGATGCGTCCAAGGCCCGCCCCTGGGCGATTGCGGTCACTCGACGTTCGAGGTCTTCTCGGTGAGCGAGTCAGCGAAAGCTGACATTAAGAAGGTGGTCCCCTGGAGGGCAGCTAGACAAGTCACTTTGTTCGGCTTCGCCATCAACCCGGATCGCCTGCATTGTTGCCGGTCGTCATTGCCTCGGCGGGCCAGGTTGGGCGGGTGCAGCGTTCACGCTGGCAGGCTGACGCCCCTTCGCCCCCCACCCCGACGCTAGAGGATGTCGACGAAACGCCCCTTGGCATACAACCCCGGGGAACGTTTTGTCGGGGTTGACCAGCCGCGGCGAGCGGGTATCGCTTCGCTCTCCCTACCCGACATGACGGCTGGTCATTGCTGCAAAAGTTTCTTTTACAAAAACCCGTTGCGCCTTGCCCCGCGCAACAGGACACGAACGTTTTTGCACCGATTGATACCGTGGCGCCAAACTCGCCGTTCGATCGAACTGCGCTTTACACCGTATCTTCTTCGGCAGGCAACGATGAATCCAATCGTTCCGCTGGACCAGCCGTATCGGTGGCGGCATCTTCTGCTACGGTTGTTGGCTTCGCCTTCGCCAGCACAATACCAGCCAACGGCGGAATCGTGACCTCCAACGAATACGGTTGGTTCATCCAATGACGTTCCTCTGGAATGAGCGCCCGTTCGCCATTACCCATGTTGCTTCCCGCGTAATAACTCGAATCCGAGTTAAAGACCTCTTCCAGCCGATCGGGCAGCGGTACGCCAATGCGGTAATTCCGCCGCGGCGCCGGGGTGAAGTTCAACACGACGATCAGCAAGTCTTCTTTGCCACGGCGAATATAACTGAGTACCGATTGTTCATGATCGTGACAATCGATCCACTCGAACCCTCGCCCTTCGAAATCATAGTGATACAGCGCCTCTTGGGTATGATACAGGCGGCTCAAGACTGATACGAGCGTACGAATACCTTGATGATACGGGTAGTCCAGCACATACCAATCCAAGGTTTTCGCACTGTCCCACTCGTCGCCTTGCGCGATCTCCGTCCCCATGAACAGCAGCTTCTTACCTGGATGGGTAAACATATACGTATAAAGCAAGCGAATATTGGCGAAGCGTTGCCACTCGTCTCCCGGCATTTTCCACAACATATTGTGTTTTCCATGCACCACCTCGTCGTGGGAAAACGGCAGCAAGAAGTTTTCGGTAAAAGCATAGACCATGGAAAACGTCAAGCCATCGTGGTGATACTTACGATAGACGGGATCCTTTTGGATATACACCAACGTATCGTTCATCCAGCCCATGTTCCATTTGATATCGAAACCGAGGCCACCGATTTCAACCGGGCGGGTGACTTGCGGCCAAGATGTCGACTCCTCGGCCGCCATCAGTACGCCGGGAATTTCCCGGTGCGTAACGATGTTCAGCTCGCGCAGAAAGTCGATCGCTTCGAGGTTTTCACGCCCACCGTACTTGTTCGGAATCCAGTCGGTACGCGAATAATCGAGGTATAGCATTGACGCCACGGCATCGACTCGCAAGCCATCGAGGTGCATTTCCTCCAGCCAGTACATGGCGCTGGACAACAGGAAACTCTTTACCTCTTGGCGGCCGTAATTATAGATCAGCGTCGACCAATCCAAGTGTTCGCCACGGCGAGGATCCTCGTGCTCATAACAGGCGGTACCATCGAATCGCGCCAGGCCGTGGGCATCCTTGGGGAAGTGAGCGGGAACCCAGTCGAGGATAATGCCAATACCGTGCTGGTGGCAATAATCGACGAAATAGCGAAAATCGTCTGGGCTGCCATAGCGTGACGTCGGCGCGAAATACCCCGTCGCTTGGTAGCCCCACGACGGATCGTACGGGTGCTCCGTAATGGGAAGCAACTCGATGTAGCTAAACCCGAGCGCTTTGACATAGTCCACCAGCCGAGGGGCGAGATCCCGATAATTGAGCATTTCGCCCTCGGCGCCGCGCTGCCATGAGCCCAAATGGACCTCGTAAATCGTCAGCGGTGAATGCTGCCAGTCCCATTTGGCCCGGGCAGTCAGCCAATCAGCATCCTGCCACGGGTAAGGTGCGGTGTCGTCCTCCACGAGCGAGGCCGTGTTGGGGCGAACCTCGAACCGACGTCCGTACGGATCGGATTTCAGGTGAATCGTGCCGTAACTGCGATTTCGGATTTCATATTTATAGAGCGTACCGGGCCCCAATTCCGGAATGAACAGCTCCCAAATTCCAGTCATCGGGTGGGCGCGCATACAATGATGGCGCCCATCCCATTCATTGAAATCGCCGACCACGCTGACTCGGCAAGCATTCGGCGCCCAGACGACGAACAAAACGCCGGCAACGCCGTCAATATGCCACACCCGCGAACCCAAAAATTGCCACGCGCGCACGTGGTTGCCGTGGTTGAACGCCGTCAGATCGGCCGGATTCACCACCGTGCTGAAACAATACGGATCGTGGGAAATATGCTCGCGACCGTGTCGATCCCGCCAAATGAACCGATACTGGTCCGGCACATCGTCCGGCATGCCGTGCCATTCGAAAACGTCGGTTTGCGGAATCCGCGCCATGGCCAAATCGCCATCGGCAATACTGACCGACTGAGCACCTGGAATATGGGCGCGAACAACCGCTTTGTCTTCATGGACATGTTTACCGAGGACGGCAAACGGATCCGGGTGACGAGCGCCGGTGAGTAGTTTCAATTCACGGGCATCGAGTGCAATAGTCATGACAACGTCCAAATAGGTAAGTACTGCGTAAACAAATTAATCTGCCTAGAAATCGTTTTCGACGATGGCTTTCGTCCGTCGACATATTTCGCGGCCGTAGTCGGTCCATTGCCCTTGCCCCCAATACCGATAGCAGCTCGTCTGCGAGGTCAGCAGGTGGAACAACGCATTGCGATAGCGATGGTCGTCCGTGTCATGGGCGCTATTGAGTACCCGCTGACTGAAGACGGCACTCGCTTGCTCCATATCGTTCAATACGTCGTCGTAACCTTTTACCCAAGAAATATCACTGGTCCAACTACCACCTTCCATGTGGAAGCGATGATCTTCCTTGCGCAGTGTTTCGATGATTTCTTCGAGCTTACCGCTGCCACCACCAGGCGTGAATCGATCCCATATCGCCTTTTGGAAGATCGGTTGGACGGTGGGAAAATCGTCCTTACCGAGGCCGATGCTGGCAAGGTATTCGAGATACTCGGTCACATTGACCAGCGGCGTCTGACTGCCACTCGCGGCGCGGGCGACGTCCATAAATTTGCCGGGAAATTCGTTCATCATGACGCCGCCATTCTCACCGTCGGCAATTTGCGTGACCACGGGGGGAACGCTCTGGCCAGCCAACGTCCACCGCTGCAAGGATTTCGCTTCATACCACGGTTGCATCTGCGCAACCAGCTTGGTATCGCTGCCTTGAGTTTTGAGCACCGCGATAATACTGACAGTATCGCCTTTCGAATTGGTACAGACCAGGCGGTGAGGCAAGTGCTTTTGCTCGGGCCCGTGACCGGTTTCCGGCTGTTCGACCGTATGCTCTTGCACGAGCAGCCATTCGTAGCCACAATCCACCAAGGTCTTGATGTATTCATAGGCGACATCGGGGTGGTTGGGTAAGGCCATTTCCGAGGGCGAGAATCCACGCACGCGAGTCAACGCTTCCAAGCCGAAAATGGCCGCAAAATGATGTTGCCAGGCCCGGACGTGTAGGCGAAAATCCTGCGTGGGTGTCGACGGCGCCACCGCATGCCCCCAAGGGGCTCCCAACCATTCGACACATTGCCGATAGCTGCTGTCCAACGTAATCGTCTTCAAGGCGTCGATAACATCGTGGGCACCCATTTGACGCAAGCCGTGGAGCAAGGTGCCGGAGTATTCCAGCATCACCCGCGGCTGCATGCCTTCAGCCACCAGCTGCGGAATGAATTCACCCAGGCGTCGGTAGCACCATTGGAATGTGGGCGCGTTATGGTTGTCGCCAATACCCTGATTGTCCATCATGTACTTTAAATTACTGATGATCTCCGCGGTCGCCAGATCACTACCCCCTGCTGGAATCAGCGGCTGATGCATATGCAACGCGATCGCCGCAGCACTGTCAATACCAGCAAAATCGATCCGGCTATCGGGCAAAAACTGCGCTTTGCCCGCAGCGTTGCGCAAGACGTCGTCGATCAGTTTTTCGCGTCCGGCAATATTCGGAATGCCATCAATATACTCGGGTATTTCTTGCATCATCTTTCCTCCTAAATTTAAAGGTCGGCAAAGCAGAACCGCGCCGTTGCGCACCAGCGCCCGCATCGTCGCCCGCAGCCACTGGCAATACGCACAACCAACGGTCTAACGGTTATTTGTGTTCA
>CAZWQC010000020.1:0-934 GCA_964635785.1 uncultured Ectothiorhodospiraceae bacterium | reverse complement strand
TGGTAAATGTTCATATAATCCTGCCCCGGATTCTTCCAGGAAAAATCGTAGCGCATCCCGTTGAGCATCAAGGCGCGAAATTCCTCCGGAAAATCGAACCACAAGCCGATGGCGCGGCTCAATGCGGAATCCAGTCCTTCGGGATTGGCTTCATGAAACACGAACCCGTTGCGTTCCGCTTGGGGCCGATCGGCGTGATGCCAATCAAAAACGGTGTCCGCAAGCCCACCCACCGAACGCACCACCGGTACCGTGCCGTAACGCAAACCGATCAGTTGCGTCAACCCGCAAGGCTCAAACATGCTCGGCTGAATGATGATATCGGCACCGGCATAGATCAAATGCGCCAATTCCTCGTCAAAACCGATTTCGAGATGGATTTCAGGACTGTCGTTCAAGTGATGCTTGAGCTGCCAAAATTCTTGATTGATCCCGTGGTCTGGACCCGTACCGAGCAACACGAATTGGGCGCCGCGATCGAGGGCATGAAAAATGCCATGGCGGACTAAATGCACACCTTTTTGCGAATCCAGCCGACCGACATAAGCCACAATCGGATTGTAGCCTTTATTTAGCCACAAACGTTCGCGCAAGGCCTCTTTGTTGCGGTATTTGTCGTCAGGATTATCCACGTCGTAATGATGCGGGATATACGGATCTTTGGCTGGATTCCAGTGATCATAGTCCAACCCGTTCAAGACCCCACCAAACTTTTGCGCATGCGTATGCAGGGCGTGGCCGAGACCATACCCTTGCTCGGTGAAACGCGCTTCCCAGGCATGGCGAGGCGAAACGGTGGTAATAAAGTTGCCGTAGACGATACCGGCTTTCATCATGTTCAGCGCGCCATGATTGACATCATCGGCCAAGCGTTCGGGCACCATGAAATACTCCAAACGACCGAGCGACGTCGCCCACAGGGTTTCGATTCCGG
>CAZWQC010000019.1:0-16375 GCA_964635785.1 uncultured Ectothiorhodospiraceae bacterium | reverse complement strand
GAGCCCGGCACGCAGGGCACCCCGGCCGCTTGCATGGCCTCTTTCGCCGCGATTTTGTCACCCATCATGCGAATGGTTTCGGCACGTGGGCCGATAAAGACAAACCCGCTGGACTCTACCCGCTCGGCGAAATCGGCATTCTCTGCCAAAAAGCCGTAACCCGGATGAATCCCGACCGCATCGGTCACCTCGGCCGCGCTGATGATCGCCGGAATATTGAGATAGCTTTCCGCTGCCGATGCCGGGCCGATACAAACGGTTTCATCGGCCAACCGAACATGCTTAAGATCGCGATCGGCCTCAGAATGGACGGCAACGGTCTTGATCCCGAGTTCGCGGCAGGCCCGCAGTACACGCAAGGCGATCTCACCACGGTTGGCGATCAGCACTTTCTCCAACATACTTTATCTTCTTCTGTCCCGAGCCGGCCGGTTTGGCATCACGCAATGATAAACATGGGTTGACCGAACTCCACCGGTTGACCGTTCTCGACCAGAATCGCCCGGATGGTACCGGCCGCATCGGCTTCGATTTGGTTCAGCATTTTCATCGCTTCGATGATGCACAGCACATCGCCCACCTCGACCCGCTGACCTTCATCCACGAACGGTTTCGCCCCGGGTGACGGCGCCCGATAGAAAGTTCCCACCATGGGCGCGGACACCTGATGACCGGCCGGTAATGGCGGGGTTTCCGGTTTGACCTCTGCCTCGGTTACCGTGGTAACGACCGGCGCCGGCGCCGGCATCGGCGCTGCCGCCTGCGGATACTGCCGGGTGATACGCAGCGAATCGTCGCCTTCTTTCAGCTCGATCTCGACAATGCCATTGGCTTCGATCAGTTCGATCAATTTTTCGATTTTATCTATATCCATCTCATGCACTCGTTGCGTCCGCAAGCCAGACCATGGCCGCTTCCAAGGCAACCCGGTAACCGGCCGGCCCCAATCCGACCACCACCGCCTGGGCGATGTCGGAGAAATAGGAATGATGCCGAAACGGTTCGCGGGCGAACACATTGGATAAGTGGACTTCGATAAAAGGGATTTCGACCCCAAGCAGGGCGTCGCGTAGGGCAATACTCGTGTGGGTGAACGCGGCCGGATTGAACACGATGAACTCGGTCCCGTCGGTGACCGCCTGATGAATTCGCTCGATCAGGGCGAACTCGGCGTTGCTTTGCAAGGCAGTGAGTTCGTGCCCGGCCGCCCGTGCCTGGCTTTTAAGTTCCGTCTCGATATCCGCCAACGTGCGCCGGCCATATCGCATGGGTTCGCGTCGCCCGAGCAAATTCAGATTGGGACCGTTTAACAAAAGCAGCTGAGCCATCGCCTGTACCCACCGGGGATAATCATTCAATCCCCGCTGCAGGCAAGACGCACCGACCGCAGCTCGGGATAACGAGGGTGCATTGTGCCGAATAGCGACCGCAGTGTCTACCGGGAATTGTCTAGAGTCGTTCCGACCTCTTTGCCATCGAGCGGGCCTCACTCGACTGCCAGACGACGCTTCATAACCACCTTGCGAGCAACTGCTCGAGCTGATTTTCCGTCAACCGCCCAACTTCGACATGGCGAATAATCCCGTCGCGATCCACCAAGACGTTATAGGGCAAGATCCCATGTTGGTTACCGTACTGCCGCGCCAATGCGCTGGCATCGAGTTGCCCAACCAGCACCGGATAGTTCATGTTCACGCGAGCCTGAAATTCCCGCACCGCTTCCGGCGTATCGACGGCAATGCCCACCACCCTCAATCCCGCCTTTTCGTACTTCGCTTGCGCCTCGATGAAATCGGGTATTTCTTGCTGGCACGGTGGACACCAGGTCGCCCAAAAGTTGAGCAACACGACCTGACCGTCCCAATCGGCCATTCGGTGCGTTTGCCCATTGAGATCAGGCAGGGCAAACCCAGGCCGCGCTTCGCCCTGCATGTGCCGGCCCATATTGGCCGTGGACCAGGACTGCCAATAAACGGTGACGATCAGCAACATCAGCGTGAGCATGACGCCTGACCACAAACCGATCCGAAATGTCCGACTCAATTGCATGGTTAGTCTCCTGATGGTACGGAATGGTTGGTTGACTGGACAGGCTCCTGCCGCTTCGCACCGACGGCCAACACCTCCACCAAATGCCGGGCGAACACGTCGGCCGAGATTTCCCCAACCACACGGAACTCACGCAATTCTGCCCCGCCAGGCGCAAAGAACAGCAAAGTGGGTGGCAATGTCACCCCAAGCCGCTTGAGCAACGCCGTGTCGTTTGCACGCATCGGCGTAACATCCACTTTGAGTAAATCCAATTGGGTTAGCTGCCGCTGTACCGCAGCATCGGTAAAGACACGGTGTTCCAGCACTTCGCAGTAAGCGCACCAATCGGCGGTGACGTCCACCATGCTGATGCGATCACGCTCGCCGGCCGCTGCTAACGCTTGCTCCAACTCGGCAACCGAGTCGACATCCTCGAACACAACCGTGTTCACCGTTACCGGACGGCTACTTTCACGCCAGTCACGCAGCGGGTCAAGCGGTTCACTACCACCGGTCAAGCCGCCGAACAGCACCAAGCTGCCATAGACCACCAGCAGCAGACCCAGCGCTTTCCAAAACCGCGCGATGCTGCGCGCAACGGGTGCTGGTTCCAATGCACCGAGAAACACCCCGCTGCCGACGAGTAAAGTGGCCCACAGCGTCATGGTCAGCGCCGGCGGGAACAACCACGGCATGCGTTCCAGAAAATAGATTCCTAACCCCAGGAGCACGACACCAGCGGCGGCTTTCATGCCATCCATCCACGCCCCCGCCTTCGGCAACAGGCTTCCCCCGGTGACGCCGATGACCAACAACGGCAGTCCCAGTCCGTTGCCGAACGCGAATAACGTCACAAAACCGTACAGCGGATCAGCACTTGCCGCCGCGTAGGCGAGTTCCGCGATCAGGATGGGACCGCCGCAAGGCCCGACGATCAAGGCAGACAACATGCCCATGATGGTCACCCCTAGCAGCGTTCCACCCCGTTGACGATTACTGGCCCCCGTCAACCGTGATTGAATCCCGGCTGGAACTTGCAACGCAAAGAAACCGAACATGCTCAACGCCAACAGCACAAACAACAAGGCGAACGGGATCAGCACCCACGGGCTTTGGAAATAGGCCTGCAAGCCGATCGCGTCACCAACGGCCGCGATCACTGCCCCCAATACGCCGAAGGTCAATGCCATCCCTTCGACATACGCCAACGACAGCATGAAGGCCAGACCGGCGCTAGCCCGCTCGCCTTGCCCGACGATCAAGCTCGACAAAATCGGGATCAACGGATACATACAAGCCGTAAACGCGATCAACAGGCCAAGCCCGATGCTCAACCACACCGCATCCCACAACGCTGCGGTTTGCAGCCGTTGTTGCCAATTTGACGTCGTCGACTCCCGCGCCGACTTCGTGCTTGGCGACATCTCCATGGTCGGTAACGTCGTTTGGTGAACACTGACAGTGGCCGGCGAGCGCGCATCGTCGCCAGCCTGTTCGTTGACCGATTGCGATGCGTCCTCGGGAGCGACGTAGTCGATCACGACAAACTGCGGCGGATAACATACCCCAACATGCCCGGCACAGCCTTGGTAGCCGATCTCGATCTTGGTGTCGTCGGTGCTTAACGCCAAACGCTCCACCGGCACTGTCACCGCAAAATCGCCGGGATAAACCGGCACGCTGCCAAGACTCGGGTCATCATGCCAGACCGCTTCGGGCAAGGCCGGCGCTCCGAGTCGGTAACGATTACCCGCGACCACGCGGAACTTGAGCTTGTCTCGATACAGATAACAATGCTCGGCAACCTGCCAAGACAACCGTAGATCGCCGTTCGGTAGCACATCGAAAGACAACACGAACGCCTCTTCGACCGGTAGCAGCTGCGGTTCCTCGCCGCCTAAGACATTGCCGATCCAGCCCTTAAGTCCGGCGATCTGTTGGCTTTGCTCCTCGGCAATGGCGGCCGCACCGGCCAACACCGTGCATATCGCAACGATCGCGATGATGACCCGCGGTCCCTTAGTCATGCCGTGTACTCTCCGTGATCCAATCGAGATAACCAGACAATCCCGCTACCACAGGCACGGCGACAATCTCTGGCAAGTCATAAGGGTGGTTTTCTTGGACCAAGCGCTCAAGTTCACCAAAGCGATCGCGGCAGGTCTTGATCACGAGTTGATACTCCGGCTCGGTTTGGGCTTTGCCCTCCCACACGTAGACCGAGGTCATGGCCGGCAACACATTGACGCAAGCAGCGAGTTTGGCCTCGACGAGGCGTTGGGCGAACTCAATGGCTAGGGTCTGCTCGGGAAATGTCGTCAGAACGATACAGGCGTTGGAGTTATCCATCTTGGTTTGTCTGTTGGTGGTTGGTGAGTCGAGCGGGGTTGTTGGCGATGAGTTTACCTTGCCGCCCTTGCGATCGTCTCGGGGCGACACCATGATCTCCTATGAACAGACCATTTAGTGGAGGTTCCCTTGCCGCTGCTTCTGATGCTCTTTGTTGCGGTACCCATTCTCGAAGTCTTTCTTCTGATTCAAGTCGGCAGTTTCATCGGCGTTGGCTGGACCATCTTCCTGGTGATTCTAACTGCCGTACTTGGCTCGGTGCTATTGCGAATAGAGGGGCTGGCGACGTTGTTTCGCCTGCAGCGCACGCTCGAACGCGGTGAACTGCCCGCGTTCGAATTGCTGGAAGGCGCACTGTTACTGATCGGTGGCGCGTTGTTGGTCACACCGGGCTTGTTCACCGACACGATCGGCTTTACCTGTCTTTTGCCATATACACGGCGTCCGTTGATTCGTTGGTTTCTCAAGCGAGGCCTGGTCACCATGCAAGCTCGCTTCTATCACCCCGATCGGCCGGCACCGGACGATGGCTTTTTGGAAGGTCGATACCGTCGCCTGGACGACGACTGATGGACATTGGCGGTTTTGTTGCGGTCACGACGAGCCAAGCAGCCTCACGGCCAAACAACAACCATTTCCCGCCTTGAAAAATAAAACCCCGTCCCTATCATTAGCACTCGCAAGAGGCGAGTGCTAACACAGCACAGCGCCTTTGCTGATAAGGCAACTTCACTAGTTCGATTAACCTTAGGAGTGAACCACCATGCAATTACGTCCTTTGCACGACCGTGTTATCGTGCGTCGCCTTGAAGAAGAGCGCACATCGCCCGGCGGAATCGTTATCCCGGATTCGGCGGCGGAAAAACCGATCAAAGGCGAAGTCGTCGCGGTCGGCGATGGCAAAATCCTCGATAATGGCGACCGCCGTCCGCTCGACGTGAAAGTAGGCGACAAGGTTCTATTCGGGAAATACGCCGGCACTGAAGTGAAGGTCGACAACGAAGAACTGTTGGTCATGCGTGAAGACGACATTACTGCTGTGTTCGAGTAGTCGTTTTAATACGCCACCGAATTGCCAGTCCCGCCTAATTTAGAGGAGTTTTTGCATGAGCGCTAAAGAAGTCCGTTTCGCCGACGAAGCCCGTCGGCGCATGTTCGAAGGAGTCAATGTTCTCGCCGACGCGGTGAAAGTGACCCTCGGCCCGAAAGGCCGCAACGTCGTTTTGGAAAAATCGTTCGGCGCTCCCACCGTGACCAAAGACGGTGTTTCTGTCGCCAAAGAGATCGAACTCGAAGGCAAATTCGAGAACATGGGCGCGCAGATGGTCAAGGAAGTATCCTCGCAAACGTCCGATGTCGCCGGTGACGGTACCACCACAGCGACGGTTTTGGCTCAAGCCATTGTTCGCGAAGGCATGAAAGCCGTCGCCGCTGGCATGAACCCGATGGACCTCAAGCGCGGTATCGACAAAGCCACGATCGCTGCGGTCGCCGAGCTGAAAAAACTGTCCCGTCCGTGTGAAGACCACAAAGCCATCGCTCAAGTCGGTACAATCTCAGCGAATGCCGATGAAAACATCGGCACCATCATCGCCGATGCCATGGACAAGGTCGGCAAAGAAGGGGTCATCACCGTTGAAGAAGGTTCCGGCCTCGAAAACGAGTCCGAAGTCGTTGAAGGGATGCAATTCGACCGCGGTTACTTGTCGCCGTACTTCGTCACCAATCAGCAAAGCATGACCGCCGAGCTGGATGATCCGCTGATTCTGCTCTACGACAAGAAAATCGCCAACATCCGCGAGATGTTGCCGGTGCTGGAAGCTGTCGCCAAGGCGAGCAAGCCATTATTGATCGTTGCCGAAGATGTCGAGGGCGAAGCGTTGGCCACCCTCGTGGTTAACACCATGCGCGGAATCGTGAAAGTGGCTGCGGTCAAGGCACCCGGTTTTGGCGATCGGCGTAAGGCGATGCTGCAAGACATGGCCATTCTGACCGGCGGCCAAGTGATCTCCGAGGAAGTCGGCCTGTCGTTGGAAAACGCCACCATTGATCAACTCGGTCGCGCCAAGAAAATCCAGGTCGGCAAGGAAAACACGACCATCATCGATGGGGCCGGCTCGACCAAGGACATCACCGATCGCGTGGAACAAATCCGCCGGCAGATCGAAGACGCCACCAGCGACTACGACAAGGAAAAGCTGCAAGAGCGTGTCGCGAAACTGGCTGGTGGTGTCGCAGTCATTAAGGTTGGCGCCGCGACCGAAGTCGAAATGAAGGAGAAAAAGGCCCGTGTCGAAGATGCTCTCCATGCGACTCGAGCAGCGGTGGAAGAAGGCGTCGTTGCTGGTGGAGGCGTTGCGCTGATTCGCGCATTACAAGCCCTGCGCACCACTGGCGTCAAGGGCGACAATCCCGACCAAAACACGGGTGTGACAATCCTGTTGCTCGCCATGGAGGAGCCCTTGCGTCAAATCGTTGCCAACTGCGGCGAAGAGCCATCGGTCACATTAAACAAAGTGCTTGAGCATGACGGCAGCTTCGGATTCAATGCTGTAACAGGCGAATTTGGCGACATGTTGGAGATGGGTATTCTCGATCCAACCAAGGTCACCCGTTCGGCATTGCAAAACGCCGCTTCTATTGCGGGCCTGATGATCACAACCGAAGCCATGGTCGCCGAACTGCCGAAGAAAGACGACGCCCCCGCTGGCGGCGGCATGGGCGGTATGGACGGCATGGGCGGTATGGGCGGTATGGGGATGTAAGTCGTCGGTTCTCGCCTACCGTTTGACGCTACACCTTGCATGTCTGGCCGGCGCCGCAATCGGTGCCGGCCAGATTCTCGACCGCCAAATCCGCCCCGACAAAGATAACACAGCCATTGAAGCTACCCCACCGGGGCACTATCGTCGACATCACGGCAACCAGGACACATTGATTTTACTCGCACAACACGTTGCCGCTACTCGCTGAGGAATACCGGCGTAACGAAAGTGAAGCAGTGTTTCCCTAGAGCCCCGCGGGCCGGGCTCTAGGAATCAGGCATCTTGCTCCGCTTTTTCATCAGTGACAATCAAAAATCGAGCAAGCTAGATTGTTTACCGAGCCTTGCGGAGCGGGGCTCGCATGGCCCGCTCCGCAACCGATGCCGAGTAAGAAACAACTTGTTACCGTACGATGTCCGATCGTACCATCAGCAAACGAAGGCCCTTTATTTGTTTCGCCCCGGTACACTCGTTAGTCACATCGCGTTTCGCTTATTTTGAGTCTAGAGCCATGCCTGTCCGTATTTTGTACCTCCTTCTTATTCTCGTTGGCATTGTGTCCTGTAGCGAGCACACCGAACCCAATCCCGATGCCGCTGGTTTACCAATCGAAATTCGCGCAAGCTTAGGTGCTATCGCACTCGCTGACTATTCCATCACGAAACCGAATGGCACACCGATATCGAACTATCACGGAACCACCGATCACTTGGGTCGAGCCGAGTTCAGCTATCTTGAGAGCTATCAAGGCCCCATTGTTGTCACCGTCACCGGTCATACGTCATCGAGCTATTTCGATGAAGCACAGATGACAAGTCGGCCCTTTGACAGTCATCGCAAGCTTCGCACCTACCTACCGTTCCCCCAACAAACCATCGCTGTCACCGCATTGACAGAGCTTAGCGCCGGCTTGCTATCCACGATCAAACCGGAACCCACTGCAGAACACATCATCGGCGTCAATAAAATGATAACTGTCATGTTCGCGCCAGACATAGCGGATATCACCAGCCACTTAACACTCATTGACAATGCCACTACCGGCCAATTAGGCGACAATTCTCACGACCGCTACGCCTTGCGTCTTGCGGCCCTGACTTATTTAGCAGACGATCCGGTTTGTCCGCAACCGAGCACCGAGCAAACCCTCACCACGGCAGACAGTACTGAAGACGATACAGACTCACAGGACGAGTGTATCGAGCCTCCCGCTGTCGAACAACCTGTCTTGACATTGATCGAACAGCTCAGCCGTGACTTAGTCGATGGCGATATCGACGGAAACACGGCGGATGGACCCGTTGCTGAACAAACCCACGTACGGGAAGACGGATCGGAACAAAGCCGAAGTGTATTGCGCTACAACCCGAGCACGATCCAAGCGAATTATCTCGCCGCATTACACGATGCGGCACAACATTATGCTACACCCGGCTTATCGGCGACCACCGATGAGTTTTCAACCAACCTGCAGATGAATATCTTTGTCTCACTCTATCATTTAAACGGCACTCTCCTCCCTGGCAGCCACTATGCCGAGGCGATCGATTTTTTTCAGCAGCACGCTGGCGCGATCACCGTCTACAACCCCAATGCCGATGATAGCAACGCCCAGCTCGGTTACCTACATGAAGAATTTATTAAGCAAGCGCATTACGAACTCATCCTTGCCGAAGAAGGACTGATTAACTTGGAAGGAGACAACAATACTTATCAGGTATTGTTCGGACAAGCAGCCAGCGATCGTATTTCCTCGACGCCAATCGATCGCGATGAAACCGACAATTCCGGCCAAGTCATCGCTCACGAGACTGGCACAGAATTTGGCATCGTGACCAGCAACGTCCTTCACTACATTATTCAGTATCGACAATTCGTTCGAGAGGATCATCTCACCGGCGAGCAACGCGACATCAGCGAATGGACATTGTTACTACTTGACATCAACAACATTCTTAATTCAGTGCAATTAACGAGCAAAAAACCAGAAACAGTGTAAATCAAGACAATTCTGCCCGTGTCGCCGGCTGCGTGATGAACAAGCGGACCGAAACCAGCAGTTGCGAAAACGCCGTTGCCGCTCGTTGGCAGCAGCGCGTATTCGCTGTTTGGCTTCCGGATCGGTGAGCGTCGCCACAGCCTGCTCCGCTTCGCCTTCGCTACGCACTTTGTTCGCTACGCACTTTGGTAGAGTCCTTAAAACGCTTTTCATGAGTCCGCCGCGGCACATCCCGCCCTTGGGTATCGGCTTTTTAAGGCAAGCGACAATGGCGGACATGGTAGGCGGTGCGCTATGCTAAGACGGTCAACTTGGTGCATAAGGCTGTGCGACACAAATCACCCCCAAAAACGCCCATCTCCACCTCGCCGCGGAGGCATGTCATGCTTACACCAAACGAGCACCCAATGCGACCCTTGAGAGAGCGCTTACGGACATCCCCGTCCGCACCGATCTTGATCGGCGTCGCCGGCGACAGCGGCAGCGGCAAGACCACGTTCAGTAACGGTATCCGTCGCTTGATCGGCAACGATATGATTGCAACCCTTTGTACCGACGGCTATCACAAGGAAGATCGCGAACAACGCCGGCACAGTGGTCGCCTCCCATTGGATCCGGACGCCAACCATCTCGACCGTCTCGCTGACGACTTGCGTCGCTTGAAGCGCGGACAACCCATTGAATTACCGATCTACGATCACGGCACCGGGCGTTTCGCCGCGCCGGTTGTCTTGACGCCATCCCCCATTGTCGTCATCGAGGGACTACACGCGCTCTACCCGGAATTGTCGGCATTGCTAGACTTTCGTATTTTCGTTGATCCGGATCATGACGTGAAATGGGCCTGGAAATGGGAACGCGACGTCAAGCGCCGGGGCCATAAAGCGGAAGCGCTAGAAGCGGAAATGGTCGCTCGCATGGCCGCCTATAAACGCTGGATCGATTTCCAAAAAATCTATGCCAATTTCGTCATCAAGATTTTCCGTAGCAACATTCAAACCACCGCTCGCCATCGGTTTCGTGGCAGCTTACCCGAGAACGCCTATCGTATTGAATTGATCATCGAACCTGCGGCTTTCCCCTTGCGCGCCTTGCCTTTACCGTTCGATCTCGCAGCCATGTCCTGCGCTCAGCAAAGTGCCTTCTTGTTGGCCGCTGTCCCCTCGCATTATTGGGGGCGTCCGGCCATCACCATTCATTTGGATGGTGTCATGTCAGCTCAAACTGTGGCCGGTCTTGAGCAACAGATTCTCGATTTCACCGGCATTCCGGTCGACGAAGCCATTCCGAAAGAGGAATTCGAACTCAGTTCGGCCACCCGCTTTTCGCAACTTTTGTTAGCATGGCGGTTTCTGGAAACGGTTCATCATCGTTTGAACGAGGCGAGCAAAGCATAACGACTCGCCCCAACCATGCCCACCTGACTTGCGACCGACATGGAAATACGCTCGCTTCCTTTCCACCCCGGCGTATCGCCTCTGCAACGCGATCCACCGGTACCCTCCGCGGACGAACCACCCGCCGCCACAGGTGATATTGAACATCGACAGACGCCTTTAGCGGAACGCGTACTGCACGGCGAAGTGCTTCCCGGCGTCCTCGATCACCAACAACGAAACGCCGCGTACGCCCGCTTCACCGCCGCCCACGCTTCGCCGAGCGATCCGGATCACCAGCCAACTCCATTCAACTACACCCGGGCTCTTCTTGCTTACGCCAGGGTCGGTGCCGATGCCGAACCAAAACACCGGCTGGATACCTTCGTTTAATGGATGTACCAGAGACTATCCTTAATATGCTAACCATCCATCATTGCAAAAGCCTTTGCAGCCAACGTTGCAAGCCTCCCTTTGCATAACGGGAGAGGGGCGGCACGCCCTGACGACACAATCAACACAATCAACACAATCAACACGACGATCAAACTGACTTTTCGAGGGAAACTCACCTATGTGCGGCATCGCTGGCATCGCAGACATCACCGGAACACGGTCGTTCGATCGCGCCTTGGTCGAACGCATGGCAGACACCCTAGCTCACCGTGGCCCCGACGAACATGGGCTTCATCTTGCCCCGGGGATCGCTTTGGCGCATCGCCGCCTGTCGATCATCGACTTATCGTCCGGGCAGCAACCCATGTCGAGCGATGACGGTCAGCTCGTGGTCGTCTACAACGGCGAAATCTACAACTTCATGGCGCTGCGCGCCGAACTCAGTGCGCGCGGGCATCGCTTCGCCACCCGCTGCGATACCGAGGTCATTCTCTACGCCTGGCGCGAATGGGGGGAGTCCTGCGTCGATCATCTGCGCGGCATGTTCGCCTTCGCACTCTGGGATGCTTCGACGCAAACCGTGTTTCTCGCGCGGGATCGACTCGGTATCAAGCCCCTCTACTACTGCTTGCTCGCCGACGGCCGCTTGATCTTCGGCTCGGAACTCAAAGCCCTGCTGTCCATACCCGAATTGCAACGCCACCTTGACCCCACTGCGGTGGAAGACTATCTCGCGTTCGGTTATGTCCCCGATCCTAAGACCATTTTTCAAGGAGTCTTCAAGCTCGCCCCCGGACACACGGCAACCGTCGCGCGTGGCACAACGACCGTCACCCAGCGTCAGTACTGGGATATCCATTTCTCGGTCGACCCGACGCTATACCACCGTCACGAGACCGAACTCGCCGAGGAACTGCTCGCGCGCTTGACGGAAGCTGTCGAATTGCGCCTGATTGCCGACGTCCCTCTCGGCGCGTTCCTCTCCGGCGGCGTGGACTCCAGCACCGTCGTGCGGTTAATGTCCGAGCGGTCGGCCGATCCGGTGCAGACCTTTTCGATCAGTTTTGGCGATCCTAAATTCAACGAATCTCGCTACGCCGAACAGGTTGCCCACCATTGCCAAACCCGCCACTCCGTGCGGCAAGTGGACCCCAACGACTTCGCTTTGCTCGATGTACTGGCCGGGATGTACGACGAACCGTTCGCCGACAGCTCGGCCCTACCCACCTATCGGGTCTGCGAGATGGCTCGACAGGCGGTCACCGTAGCTCTGTCCGGTGATGGCGGGGACGAAGGCCTCGCCGGTTATCGGCGTTATCGTTGGCACACCTACGAAGAACGCCTGCGCACCCGCTTGCCACTTGGCCTGCGCCGACTCTTGTTCGGTGTGCCCGGTCGGCTGTACCCGAAGGCCGATTGGGCACCGAAAATGTTACGCGCCAAAGCCACTCTCGAAGCCTTGGGTCGGGATGCCATCGAAGGCTACTTCCACAGCGTCTCGGTCGTGCATAACCGCATTCGTCAACGCCTCTACTCCCGCTCGTTTCGCCACGACCTGCAAGGCTATCATGCCGTCGAAGTGCTTCGACGGCACGCCGATCGCGCCGACCCAACCGATCCCGTTGCCTTCGTTCAATACCTGGATTTCAAAACCTACCTGCCCGGCGACATTCTGACCAAAGTCGATCGCGCGAGCATGTACCACTCCCTTGAAGTTCGGGTCCCATTGCTCGATCACCCACTCCTTGAATGGGCGGCAACGCTACCGGCGCACCTCAAGCTACAACATGGCATCGGCAAGTACCTGTTAAAAAAGGCGATGGAATCTCAGCTGCCGAACGCGATCCTGTATCGCCAGAAAATGGGTTTCGCGGTACCGGTTGCGGCCTGGTTCCGCGGCCCTTTGGCCGCGCGGCTTCAGGAGAACTTACTCGGTGGACCCTTGGCTGCAACCGGGATTTTCGCACCCCGGGCGGTCGCACAAATCATCGCCGAGCACCAACGCGGCACCCGCGACCACGGTGCAACACTCTGGGCATTACTGATGTTCAGTGAGTTCAGTCGGCAGAGTTTGCGGTAGGGGATGAATCGTTCCCTATGAGGACGTTAAACACAACCGATCAAGCGCTGCATTTCCTCCCGGCCCAACTTTTCAAACACGTGAGAATAAACACCGTGGAATTAGCGATCAAGGTTGCAAAAGTGGTCGCAGTAAAAATCTGCTACAGCCCTTCCCCTGCGGGGGAAAGGCACGCAAGCACTTGCGCAACGATTGATACCATTGATTGAGACCACATCGTGGTACCGCAGCCACCCTCCCAACCAGACTCAAGCTATTGATTATGTCAAAAAATACCAAGGCCATCGCGGTTTTCACCATGCTATTTCCGCACCCCGGTCAACCCAGTGCCGGTTTATTCATACGCGAGCGTATGTTTCGGGTCGCCGCGCGAATACCGATCGTGGTCATCGCCCCCGTTCCATGGTTTCCACTGCAACGGCTTATTCGATGGTGGCGTCCCCATTTCCGACCGGTCGCCCCACGCCGCGAGCGCCAGAACGACATCCTGGTCGAACACCCTCGGTACCTGTCCTTTCCCGGCATTTGCAAAGGACTTGACGGTCTGTTTCTCGCCCTTGGTGCCTTTCCTACCTGCTGGCGTATCCGGCATCAGATTGGCGTGTTCGATGCACATTTCGCGTATCCAGACGGTTACGCAGCCACCCTGTTGGGGCGTTGGCTGGATAAACCTGTCACGGTCACTTTGCGCGGCACCGAAGTACCCCACACGCGCGATCCACATCGACGTCGTCAAGTGCAACGGACGTTGTCGCGTGCCGACCGCATCTTCGCTGTCTCCGCATCCCTCAAGCAATTAGCGGTCGACCTCGGCAGGCCGGCCGCCACGATCAGCGTGATCGGCAACGGCGTCGACATCGAGCGGTTCCATCCGATTGACCAACCACAAGCCCGCCAGCGTTTCCAGCTCCCCGCTAACGCGCGCGTGCTCATCACGGTGGGCGGGCTGGTCGAACGCAAGGGCTTTCACCGCGTCATCGAACGGCTACCCTCCCTGCGTCAGCATTACCCGAACCTACACTATCTCATCGTCGGCAGTCCCTGCGCAGAAGGCGACTTCAGTGCGCAATTGCAAGACCTAGTCCAACAACTCGATCTGGCTGAATTCGTACATTTTCTTGGCCAAATCTCACCGGACGAGCTGAACATACCCCTCTCGGCCGCCGATGTCTTTGTCTTACCGACCCGCAACGAAGGTTGGGCCAATGTCCTGTTGGAAGCCGTCGCTTGTGGCTTACCGGTCGTCACGACCGATGTCGGCGGCAATAAGGAAGTGATCAATGATCCACGTCTCGGCATCATCGTACCTTTCGGCGATACAAAGGCACTTGAGACGGCCATCGACTGCGCGTTAAGCCAGTCCTGGGATCGCACTCTGTTGCTCGATTATGCTCGCGCGAACACTTGGGACGATCGCGTCAACGCGCTTGAAAAAGCATTCCGCGAGTTGATGCAGTGACCGACAACCTTCTACCCGCCAGCAAATCAACTGCAACCGATCGCCACCACTTGCGACAAAATGATACGCTACAGAAGTTCTCGCAGCATAAGTGCTTGCGTCCGCTCCCCCCGCGGGGGGCCGGGAGGGGCAAGCATTGACGAAACGATTGTGACTAGGCGGGGGAGAATGTACACAATGACCGAACCGACAAACTTCATCGCCCAACCCGCCATCCACCACCACGGTGCCACCACTGGCGTCACCGGCTCCTGTCACGAGGTCAAGCTCAACGACGGTCGTTCGATTCTGATCGATTGCGGCTTGTTTCAGGGGGCAGAAACCTCGGCAAGCGGCGCCAGCAACGAACGTCTGACCATCGATTTCCCGATCGATGGCATCCTCGCGCTGATCGTAACGCACGTCCACATCGATCATGTCGGACGGATCCCCTATCTGCTAGCCGCTGGCTACGCAGGGCCTATCGTGTGCAGCGAGGCCTCGGCCGACCTATTGCCGCTGATCCTTGAAGACGCACTCGAGGTCGGGTTTACCCGTGATCGACATTTGATCGAACGGGTTCTCGGTATGATTCGTGATCGAATCGTCGCTCTGCCCTATGGTAGCTGGCACACCCTGGCCGAGGGCGATCCCAGTCTGCGCATCCGTCTCAAACCCGCCGGCCACATTCTCGGATCGGCCTATGTCGAATGCGATGTCCGCCAAGGCGACAACCTCACCCGGATCGTCTTTTCCGGCGATCTCGGCGCCCCCGATACGCCACTTCTGCCCGCGCCAACCTCACCTGATCGTGCCGATATTTTAGTCTTGGAGAGCACCTACGGCGATCACGTGCACGAAGATCGGCGCCATCGCCACCAACGTCTGCAAGGCATCGTCGAACACGCCTTCGAGAATCGCGGCACCTTGCTCATCCCCGCATTCAGCATTGGCCGCACCCAGGAATTGCTCTACGAACTCGAAGCCATCATCCATGAGCACCGTGACCGACCGTTGGTCGATGGCCGAACCTGGGGCGACGTCGAGATCATCCTCGACTCACCATTGGCGGCCGCATTAACCACTGCGTACCGTCGACTGCGCACCCATTGGGATCGTGAAGCCAAAGACCGCCTTGGCTCCGGACGACATCCGCTGGACTTCGAGCAATTACTCACCATCGCCGACCATGCCAGTCATTTGCGCACGGTTGACTATCTCACCCGCTTTGGCCGCCCCGCCATCGTCATCGCCGCCAGCGGCATGTGCGCGGGCGGCCGCATCGTCAACTACCTCAAGGCGATGCTGGGCGATCCTCGCCACGATCTCCTGTTCGTCGGTTACCAGGCCGCGGGGAGCCCGGGTCGAGACATTCAACACTACGGCCCGCAGGGAGGTTATGTCATACTCGATCGCAAACGGTACGACATCCGCGCGGCAGTCCATACGCTTGGTGGCTACTCGGCGCACGCCGATCAAAACAACCTCATCGACTTCGTCGCTGGCATACCGGTCAAACCGAGCGAGATCATTCTAGTTCACGGTGACAGTGACGCCAAACTTGCCTTGCAAGCCGCACTGCGGGCACGATTTCCAGAAATAGGCGTTCGGATTGGATGAAAAATCTACTCTACCTGGTTCATCGGTTACCCTACCCGCCGAACAAAGGCGACAAAATCAGTTCGTATCACTTGCTGCGCTCGAGCCGATATCGCGTGTTCTTGGGGACGTTCGTGGATCATCCGGCCGACTGGCAATACCTTAACGCCGTCCGAGCCTATTGCGCCGAAGCCTGCATCGAAAAACTCGAACCGCGAATCGCCAAACTCTTGAGCCTGCGCGGCTTGGTCACCGGCGAAGCGTTGACCCTGCCCTACTACCAGAACGCCCGTCTGCAAACCTGGGTCGGCCTGCGGTGCCCGCTCGGTGGGGGGTGGCGGC
>CAZWQC010000018.1:0-16799 GCA_964635785.1 uncultured Ectothiorhodospiraceae bacterium | reverse complement strand
GCCATCTTGCTGCGCACGCCGGGCGGTCATTTTATCCTCCAACGTGATGAAAACATCGACCGCTCCCGCGTTATCGCAAGGATTCGTCGCCACGAACCGATCGAGTTCCTCGCTCAAGGTGCGTAAGTTGCTCAGATTGGCCCGCGCCATACCGATCGATTGGGTACAGATATCCTCGAACTGCAGACTTCGTATCGCTTCGCCGACCCGACGATCCAGTCGATCCCCGATACCGCCAACATTCTCCAGATTCGCCGACAGGCTCTCTTTCCGTTCTTCCACCCGCTCGACCAAGGTCGTCACTTCCTGCTTGGTTTGGATCGTGGAATTGAGGTCCCGCGAGGCCATCTGATGGACCGTATCCCGTACACTCATCACCGCTTTCTGCGTCGCCCGAGTTCTGCTTGCAATCTTCGCATTAAATTCCGCCGACCGCCGTGACAGCGCCCGAACCTCCTCCGCAACCACGGCAAATCCGCGACCTGCTTCACCCGCCCGAGCCGCCTCGATACTGGCATTCAAGGCCAGCAAGTTGGTCTGATCGGCCAAGGCTTTAGAACTCTCCAGCAACTCGAACACGCCAGCCAAATGATTGGCCATATCGTCCGTATCGTGAGAGACCTGCATGCTGAGCTTGCTACCCTCGACCAGGGTTTGCACGAATGTCTCCAGAAGCTGCTCGATCTGATGAACCGGATTGTCCAGATCGAACGCCGCAGCATGCTCCCGTTGATCATTAATGGTAGCGATCACCAGGCCATGCTGCTGCCGAGATAAGGCATTGACATCCTGAAAGCTCGATGACAACTGCACAACACCATCACGCAGCAGATCGGACACGCGTGTCAACTCTCCCTCGACTGCGTTGAGTTCGCGATCCAAACACTGGCGCATTACCTGACCGACACGGACAGCGGCATCACGCGCAGACCTTACCTCCTCGTGCGCTTGCAGCTCGCGGACCCGACGATGCCGCTGGTCAAACAGCGCCACAACCGCTAGCAATAACGCGACAGCTTCACCGACCAATCGCAGATCGGCCGCGCTTGGTAAGAACAGCCCTATCGTCAGCGTTGCCGCCGTCACAACGACCAACAATAAGATCACCGGGTATTTCACGTTCAACATCCTCCGCAAGGGTATCGGTCAATGTGGTCGGCGTCGCTGTCGTGCACCCACCAACCGCGCCAGGGAGAATAACCGATCCCCACCGTGGTTTCCTACTGGCAAGCCCAACCCTAACAAACCGCCGGCTCGAAGTCGGGCGCTGCCACCAATCGATGCTCGCTTACCTCACTGAATCGCTTAGCTCCGCTCCCACGATTTCCACTAGCTGCGCGGCCATCGCCGACAGCGGCAACACCACATCGGCGGCACCCCGTTACACCGCCGCACCCGGCATCCCCCACACAACACTACTCGCTTCGTCTTGAGCCAACGTGAGTGCACCACTGGAGCGCAACGCGGCCATGCCTTCCACACCATCTGTCCCCATCCCGGTGAGCAACAAGGCGACGACCCGTCCGGGTAAGGCACGTTCGACCGAATGGAACAATACGTCGACGCTCGGGCGATGACGATTGACAGGTGGCTCGCAATGCACACAACATCGCAACTCACGCCCATCGCGCACCACTTCCAGATGCTGTCCACCGGGGGCGATGAACACGTGCCCCGCACAAATTCGATCGCCGTCGACCGCCTCCACCACGGTTAATGCGCTAAGATTGTCGACTCGTCTGGCAAAGGCCGCACTAAAACCCGCCGGGATATGCTGGACGATAACGATGGCGGGAAACGCGGCCGGCAGCGCCGTCAGAATCTGCCCAATCGCCTCGGTTCCCCCGGTCGACGCACCGATCGCAACGAGTCGTTCACCCGGCATTGGACCGTTGGCCCGCATTCGCGCCAGCGGCGGCAAAATGGTCGTGGGCGCCGGACCACCAGTATGGGGGTTCGGCCGGCTCAGGGCAGCCGCCTTGACTTTTTGGACGATTTCCTCGGCATACTCGGTCAGCTGGTTCGCAACATCGACTTTAGGCTTGGCGACGATGTCCACCGCACCGATAGCGAGCGCTTCCATGCTTTTGTCCGCGCCTTGTTCGGTCAGCGACGAAATCATGACCACCGGCATCGGCCGCAAGCGCATCAAGTTGCGCAAAAAGGTGATGCCATCCATCCGCGGCATCTCGATATCCAAGGTCAACACATCGGGGTTGAGTCGCTTGATCCTCTCCCGTGCAACATAAGGGTCACTCGCGGTGCCGACCACCTCGATCTCCCGGTCTTGTCCAAGGATTTCGGTCAGCAACTGTCGCACCACGGCAGAATCATCGACGATCAACACACGTATGTTTGGCACGTTCGCGCTCTCCGGTTATGACCCCTAAAACAACTCGGCTTCACCAGCGATCGGGTGCTGCTCGATGGTATGCATGTAGGTAATTTCACGTCGAATAATCGTATCGTTATGGAGTACACGCAGTTTTTTGACTTGAACTCGACCCGTCGTTGGATTGAAAACTAACTTACGCGGATGCGGTCCACCGAGGTCCTCTGCACACAGGCGAAGCTTTTCAATGGCGATGTAACGTCGCACGAACCGAATGTTGTCCAAACCGACATTGCTCAGAGAGGCAAGGATCTGGCCACCACCGAACACCTTGACCTCCAAAGTCTCTCGGACCGCACCCCGTTTCAGTAAATCGTTGATTACGCGTTCCATGGCATAACTGCCATAGCGCGTCGCCCCATCGATGGCAACGCCGGCAACAGCCGGTGGATAATCGTCGCTATGAGGTAACATGAAGTGATTCATACCGCCGATACCCCGCCGCAGATCGTATATGCAGGCCGAGACACACGAGCCGAGCACCGTCGTCATCAACTCGCCCCCATGGGTGACATAGAATTCCCCCGGCAACAATTTTGCCATCCACACGTTGCGAGTACGATCCCAGTAGCGGCGAATATGCGCATAGTCCCGGTCGATTGGTGGTGGCTCGTTAAGTGGCTTGTTAATCGGTTCTGCCCTCATTCAGTAATCCCGTTCTTGACTTGTCCGTCAGGAACTCCAAACAATCGTACCCGGTGTTCTTGCGGAAAACAAACCCTCGCTTCGCAGCCAATCACGGCGACGTCGCGCGACCGATTCGGCAACGGCTGCCGCACGATCCACCGCTCGGGAGGCAATGCCCTGAGGTCGGCGAGCGACTTGTGTTCATTTGCTGATGGCGCCGTCTGCGCGCAATATCAGGCCAACCGAGTTGGCGAGTTCCATGCAGATTGCTGACTTTCTCTGCGTGACTCACTGATCATTCTGCGGTTTTGCTCGTTACTGCCGCGCTTGGCTTTCGTTGGATTGGCTAAGTGTTGGCACTAGCAGTAAAATTGAACGGTTAGATCAACCCACAATTCGTCACAGGTACGCCAATGAATGACAGGACAGACGATCTTTCGCGGTACCGCATCATCGTTGTCGATGACGACCCGACCAACATCCACATACTCCGTCACCTGCTCGGCATGAAGCATGTTAAGGTCATCGCGGCATCAAGCGGAGAAGAAGCCCTGGCGATCATCGCCCAATCGTCCTTCGATCTGATTCTTCTCGACATCCTCATGCCAGGCCTCGATGGCTTCCAGGTTTGCCATCGCCTTAAAGCCGACCCAAATACCAAGGACATCCCCGTTATATTCTTGACTGCCAAGACCGATACCGATAGCACCGCTGCGGCGTTTCGTCACGGTGCCGTCGACTATATCACCAAACCTTTCGAAATCAATGAATTATTGGCCAGAGTCGATCTGCATTTGGGATTACACCAAGCGCGCACCCAGTTAGCGCAATCCAATGCGGCGAAAGACAAGTTCTTCTCGATTATCGCCCACGATCTCAAAAACCCTGTCCGTGCGTTTAGCGAGGTCACCACCCTGCTCGATGAGGAATATGAACAACTCGCCGAGGCGGATAAGCGTGAGTACTTAAAGCTCCTGCGAAACTCGGCGCGCGGGATTTCTCTTTTGTTGGAAAACTTGCTCGCCTGGGCCAGAACCCAAACCGGCCATATACCCTATCACTTTGAATCCTTACCGCTTTATCCCCTCGTCCAGAACAACCTAGAACTGGTGCAGATTACCGCCGATAAAAAGCGTATTGCGTTACAGAATCGAGTTCAACCCGATCGATGCACGGTGTATGCCGACCGCAACATGGTCATGACCATATTGCGCAACCTAATCGCCAATGCGGTGAAGTTCACTCAAGATGGGGGCGTCATTACCGTAGACTGCATTCAGGAGGACCGGCTCTGCAACGTGAGCGTCAATGATACCGGGATCGGCATAACGCCTGAAAAGCAAGCACTGTTGTTCCGTATCGATCACAAACAAACCGCCATCGAGGCCGAACCGACGCAAGACAGTGCCGAAAGTGGCACGGGACTTGGGCTAATTCTCTGCAAAGAATTCGTCGAGCTTCAAGGCGGCCACATCGCCGTCGAGAGCTGGCCCGGCCAAGGCTCGCGGTTCTCTTTCTCGTTGCCAACCGCGCCCACCGATGCATGAGCCGGCGCCAAAATACTTGCCAAGCCAGTAATCCGATCCACGTTTGCATTGCTGGCGAACTGCGCTAGCACGAGCCCATCGATTTCGTTGGTCGACGTCAACCCATGCCGCTGCATCAGATCCGCGATCTCTTGCAACTCCTCACGCCGCGGCGTAAATTGGTCGAATACGATGCGATTGGCAGGGTGGGTCAGCGCATACTCGACCAAGGCGGGATCCTGATTCCAGTAACTCGCTACCAGTTGCGCCGCTGCGCCGATATTTTCCTTGGCCCAAAACCCGGCACGGGCCGCGCCTTGCACGAACGCCTGCACGCGCTCAGGGTATGTCGTCAGCATTTGCTGATTTACCAGCGCCAAATTGCAAATAAACCCAGGCCACACCGTCTCCACATAGTGGATTAGCTCGGATTGGCCACGATACAAGGTTGCCGCAGCGAACGGCTCGCCAACGAAGTAGGCATCTAGCCCGCCACTGACCAGCGCGGCTGGCATATCCGGCGGATTCATCTCGACGATATTGACTTGATGCGCCAGCCCGTACGTCTGCAGTGTCTCTCGTAGGCTCAAATTGTGCCCCGAATAACGCATCGGCACCGCCACCGTCTTGCCCGCCAACTCATTGAGCCGGCCTTTCGTCAGTCCTGTGCGCGCAACGAGGGTACTTTCATGACGATTGCCGATATACACGACATGTACCCGTTCACCTTGTTGGTGCAGCACCACCGCCAACGGTGCGATAATAAACGCGATCTCAATGTGGCCGTTCCGTAGCGCTTCGGCCATTTCCGCAAAGGACGAAAATTTCAATGCCAACCACCGAATATCGCTCGGATAATGCTGGCTGACATGGTCCAAAATCGGCGCCGAAAGGTTAGTTACCACCGGCATGTAGCCCATCTTGACCACCGGTCGACTGTCGTGCTCGGCGTTCAACCGTGAATGAACAAAAGTAATCAACACCAACCAAAGCACCGCACCAGTGGCCAACCATCCCAGCAACGGCACCCGTTGTCGAACCGCATCAAACCACATCGCTAACCCCGAGCATCAAAAAAATCCGTTCGCGCAGTTCCCCGAGTTGCGATTGCGTTTTGACAATCCGTGGACGGCCGAACGGTAACGCTTCATCCAGCAAAATTGTTGCCGGACGATCACTGATGACGATCACGCGATCACCCATAATCAACGCGTCGTTGATATCGTGAGTAACCAGCAGGGTGGTCTTTTCGAAAAGCTGGTGCATATTGACAACCTCTTCGCGTACCCGCATGTGGGTGAGGAAGTCCAGTCCGCTGAAAGGTTCGTCCATGATGAGCAAGCACGGGTTAACAATCAATGCCCGAGCAAGTTCCGCCCGACGCTGCATGCCCCCGGACAGCTGATGCGGGAAATGCTGCCCGAACCCCACCAAGTCCACCATCTCGAGAAACTCTGCGACTCGCTGGTGACGCGATTGTTGACACAATGCGCGCAACCCCAAACCCACATTCTCTTCCAAAGTCATCCACGGTAGCAAACCGCTATGCTGAAAAACAAAGATACTATCCGGCCTTGGCCCGGTCACGCGTTGCCCATGGATTAGAATCTCGCCTTCGGTCGGTCGTTCGAATCCGGCGATCAAGCGCAACAACGTCGACTTGCCACAGCCCGATGGCCCAAGGATACAAACGACCTCGCCTTCCCCAATGCTTAGATTCAAGTCCTTGAACAACTCAATCTTCTGACCCAAAGAACTTCCGTCACCCATTCGCGGCTGACGCCGCCGATTCTTATAGCGTTTGCCGAGATTGCGGATCTCAATATGTGCCATCAAGGTGTCACTCGGCTTTGCGCTTAGCCCATTGGAGCCGTTCCAACCGGTCCAACTGGCGCACAAGATAATCTAAGCCGATCCCGATCAACCCAATCGCAAACATCCCTACCATCACATAATCCATTCGCAATGCATTGCGAGCGTCGAGGATCAAATAACCAAGGCCGGATTGCACAGCAATCATCTCGGCGGCGACCACAACCAGCCACGCAATCGCAAGAGTCAGACGGAGCGCTGTCACCACGGCCGGCGCAATTGCAGGCAAAATGACTCCAACGACACGCTCCCATGGCGACAGGCCAAAATTTGCAGCGACCTGTAGGTAAACTGGGTTGATCGATTCGACGGCGACACTGGTCGAGATCAAGATAGGAAATACGCTCGCCAAAAAAATCAGGAAAATCGCCGGTGCATCACCAATGCCGAACCAAAGCATTGCCAAAGGAATCCACGCCAACGGTGAAATTGGACGCAGAAATTGAATAAACGGATTGAACATGCGTTGCAAAAGCGGGCTACGACCAATGACAACGCCAGCGGGGAAACCCACCAGAATCGCCAGATAAAATCCCCAAGTGACCCGATACAGGCTCGCCACCGTATGCCCGACCAGCGTGCCATTGGTGGCAAGCTCCCAAAATGCTGCCGCGACCTCCAGCGGGCCTGGCAACACGGGAGACTGCCCATTAACCGCCGTCACGACCGACCATCCGCCAAGCACAACCACCATCACCAACAGCGGTGGCAGCCAGTGTCGTCCACGGTCACGGGTTGTCCGCCCAGGTCTTGCGCCCAATTCTTCCTCAACGACTGATAACTGGGATTCTACCCTGGGATCATGCAGGCGCGGCTTGCGAGACAATTTCTTCAATAATCGGCGCAAGGTGTTCGGCATCCACGACTTGTTCAACGCTTTTCTGCTCGATCGCATGCTGAGTCAGATTCGGGTAGACGCAGCTTTCGGAACGCTGAGCCAACGTTCGCCCACCCGCGGCCGCAATCTTCTGCAAGCCCTGCGCACCGTCAGTACCAATACCCGTGAGCAGCACACCAACGGCATGTTGATCGAAAACTCGAGCGGCGCTGCCAAACAACGCATCCAGTGCTGCCCCTTCAGTTGGCTGAGTAAACTCCAGAATGGCCTCTTGTGCCGCATTGAGGCCGACGGTAGGCGGTTGTTCCAAGGCACCGATATAGCAACAGCCTTGTTCCAGGACCTGCCCCGGTTCCGCTGCCACAATCTTCCATGGTACATGCGCGTCGAAAGCTGCCGCAAACTCGGGTAATACCTTTGCCGAGATTTCTTGTATCACAACGACTGCAGCTGGAATTCTAGGCGATAACTCCGTCAACAATCGAATCACCGTGTTAGGACCACCAAGCGTCGTGCCGATTGCAACCAGATTGTCCAAACCACGATAACCATAGCGCTCGTCGAGCCGCTCACGTAGATCCCAGTCGGGCAGTTTCACCCGCCGAATATTGTCGAGCCTGATACTCGATGCGTGCTTAATTCGTTCGATTAGCCGTCGCGATGCCTGGTGTATATCCGCCGAGATGGCACCAGAGGGTTTTGGCAGAAAATCCACGACGCCCAACCGCAGTGCTTCAAAAGTAATATCGCCGTGTTTAAACAATGAGCTGAGTGCGACGATGGGCGTCATACACTCGATCATAATATGACGAATAGCCGTCAATCCATCCATGATCGGCATATCGATATCGAGGGTAATGACGTCCGGTTCAAGCGCTTTGACCTGTTGCAGACCCTCTAGGCCATTGCGGGCGGTTCCAACCACCTCGATCGCTGAATCCGAACTCAGGATATCACTGATCGCTTTCACCATAAACGCCGTATCATCGACCACCAACACCTTGATCGGGCCGCTCGCTGACGCCCCGTGCTCTAACGGGCTAATCATGATCAGTGACCTCGGGCTGATGTTGCTGTTGATGGCGTTTCATTTGACTGCGCGTCACAATACTCACCAAATCGCGAATATCTAGTATTAGCGAAATATGACCTTCACCGACAATGGTCGCCCCAGAAAAACTACTGCCATCTTGCAGATAATCGACCAACGGCTTGATGACAACCTCGTCCTCTCCCAGCAACGCATCGACCACCAAGCCAATTCGCTGATGACCACCTTTCACCACAACGATAAAACCCGCCCGCTCGTCGAGCGGCCGACTGTGCGCCAGGTGATACAAGTCGCCCAGACGCAGCAGCGGCAGCGTCTTACCACGCAAATGGACCACCTCGAGCCCCTCTAGCCAGGTTGGTTCAAATGCATCCAGGCGCAACATTTGGTCGACGTTGGCAAGCGGTATCGAAAAGTAATGGCCGGCAACACTCACTTGCAAGGCGGGTATAATCGCCAACGTTAACGGAATTTTTAACCGCACCTGAGTGAAAACGCCGAACTTTGACCGAATCTCGATGGTGCCGTTTAATTTTTCGATGTTGCGCTTCACGACGTCCATCCCCACACCACGGCCGGACGTCAGACTCACATTGTCACTCGTCGAGAAACCCGGTTGGGTCACCAGCCAAAGCACCTCTTTCTCACTCATGCGATCCAGTTCCGCCGAACTGCGCAAATTCAATGACAACGCCTTTGCCCGCACACGATCGAGGTCGATGCCGCGCCCATCGTCGGACACTTGAATGACGATCTGATTACTCTCCTGGGCCGCCTCGATGGTCAACGTCGCAATTTCTGATTTGCCCGCTCGACGCCGCTCCTCAAGCGTTTCCACACCGTGATCGATCGCGTTACGAATGATATGGATCAGCGGATCGGACAGTTCCTCAACAATCATTCGGTCAAGCTCGGTCTCTTCGCCATTGATCTGCAAACGAACCTGCTTGCCAGAACTGCGGGTCAGATCGTGGACCAAACGCGGGTAGCGATTGAACAATTGCGAAATAGGCAGCATACGCATTTTCATGACGCCATCCTGTAGCTCACCCGCCGTTTCGGCCAGCGCCGAAATGCCTTCGCCAAACTGGCCAGCAAAGCTTTTCAAGCGACGCAATGCCGCTTTATCCAGGCCGATGTCGTCTTTGAAATAGCGTAAAATGCCCCGCATTTCATCTTGCAAATGAGTGAAGAATGTGCGTTGCACCACCAATTCGCCGATCTGATTCATCAGGAAATCGATCTTTTCGGCATCTACCCGCACACTCTTCTTGAAGCTACGCGTACCGCTTTTTTGTTCACCGGCCAGCGCCGTTCGCTCGTCACGGGACAGCGTGCCTTTGGTCTGGGCCGGTTGATCAACGGACTTTGCTCCGTTGGCGATCAGCTTGAGCGCAGGTTTTGCTGCTAAATCCACATGCAGAGCCGGCAAGATCGCGGTCACGCAGCGCAACAGTTCCTCCGCCGGTTGCAGTTGAACTGGCTCGCCAGAAGCCAACCTCTCGACCGCATCGCCGACCTCATCCCGCCATTTCGCATAGCACTGACTCAACGGGGTGTAGTCCATATAATTCGCCGCACGGTAGAGCCGATCCAGGTGTTCCGTGGCACGGCGCAAAGCGCGTACCGACTCGGCAGAATCGCGCCAGGCATCGAGTTCAGCGAGCACGGATGCCACACCAGCGCGCTGCTGATTGAGAAAAATCGTAAAGAGTTCTTGGTCGGACGCCTCGCCCTCGATCGGCGCCTCCACGGCATCGGTAGCCCTCTCATCGGCCACGGCCACATCGACCGACATTTGGTCAGCGAGCGGCGCCGTCGAATCGCTGTTAGCAAGATTGACAATCTGATTGAGTAGGTCAGCGACACCACTTTCTTCTTTCTGCCGGGTCGCCAATTCATTGAGCAAAGTGGCTAACCGATCACGCCCTTGAATGAAGCATTCGAGCTCGTTGGGCTTGACTGCCCGACCATCCCGGCGCAACCCATCCAGCAAGTCCTCAAGTGCATGGCTCAACGCGGAAAATCGGGCCAGTCCGGTATACTGCGACGCGCCTTTGATCGTGTGGATATCGGTGAACAAATCATTATACAGGTGTGTTTGGCTCGCATCCGCGGCCAACGCCAGCAGACGGCTCTCCATGGCCTCCAGGTGCTCGTTCGCCTCGACGACAAAATCATCCAGTAAACTGAGATCCATCGCGGTTGCTTCCGGCTCCCCAATCTCGGTTTGGGTCTTCTCCCCCACGTCAGCGCCAAGACCACTTCGCTCCCTTCGCCCTGGCCCCCTTTGCGTGTCTTCGGCAACCGTCTTAAATCGCTCCAACGTTTCCGGTGCAAGCTCGGCCAGCGGCCAGGCGGCCTGCCATTCCAGCAAAAAGCTCAGCTCGGGAACGGCTCCTTGCCGGGTCTGCTCGAGTGCCGTCGCGAACTGCGCCATCCAACCATTGTAGAACGTAACCAGGTCATCGTAACCCATATAGTTCGCCGCGCGTTGTAAGCGATCTAGCCCACCGTGAACACGCTTAAGATCTTGACCAACGACGTCGACGCGGGTTGGGTCAGTCGAGTCCAGCACCCTCTTTAGCTCAGCATACTCATTGTACTGCTGTGCCAAAAAAATACTGAGTAATTCCTTATCCTCTTCTTCCGAAAACAGCCTATCAAATTCGTTTAGGTCGGGGTTATCGCCAGCACTGGGCGCTTGGATCGGCGTTTCGCTAGCGTCGGACTGCTCCTGCAATGCCTTCAGGCAGTCCGCCAGTTCGTCGCATAACTGTTTCAGCCGATCGATGATCCGTGCTTCCTCATCCCCCCCTTGCCCACCGAGTCGCCCGCACTCCTTCGCCATCTCGCCGGCTACGCCCGCAACACCCGCCAGGTCGAAAAACTCGGCAGCGCCCCGAAGTTTGCGCAGCGCGTCGCATAGATCGACCGGCTCAGTTCCGGCATCCGCTCCCGCTCTGAGCGACCGCACGTGTTGCGTAATTTGAGCGAGCAAACTACTCGCTTCCGTCAAGAACTCGACCAGGATCGATGGGTCGGCGTTACTCATAGACACCCCTTGCCTTGTTGTCGGTCTTTACAAAAGATCTCTAAAACTGGCGAAAAACGATGGTTACGAAGCATCGATCAGCCGGAGAATCTCGTCCGTATGGTGCTTGTTGGTGAAGCCGATCGCCCCGATTTCAATGACCCGATCGCGGTATGTTTCTTCGTCAAGATTGGAGAGAAAGAGAATACGCGCGTTCGGATCGTCGGCAAGAATAGCTTTGGCTGCGGTCAGTCCATCCATGTCCCGCATGGTAATATCCATGGTCACGATATCGGGCATCAGTTGACGGTACATCGCTACTGCCTCACATCCGCTCTTGGCCTCTCCCACAATCGCATGTGCCTGAGCCAGGCTCTTTTTGAGCAGCTTGCGCATGATGGGTGAATCATCGACGATCAGAATACGCTTTCCCATATCAGCCATGCCATCAACCAATTCAGCCCGTTTCGGACTCACGTTCGAGACGCTTCAGCTTACGAATCTCGTCTGCAGCCAAAACCCGATCGAAATCCAACAAAATCACGAGTTGCGACTCGATTTCGATGATGCCGAGGATATACTGCCGCTCCAACCCAGCCACCACAATCTCCGGTGGCTGTTCCACGGCCGCTCGATCCGCCCGCATGACTTGGGTCACATGATCAACCAAGAATCCGGTCACCCGACCATCGATGTCTAGCACCAAGATCCATTTACGCTCGGTCGGCACCATCACACCATCGTTATCCAGCCCTGAGCGTCCCTCCCGTAAATCCAAGCGTTTACGTAAGTCGATGATCGGGATGATTGTCCCCCGTAGGTTAATGACCCCGTCAATGAAGTCAGGTGCGTTCGGCACCAGGGTGACGGGAACCTCCCGGATGATCTCTTTAACCGACAAGATATCCACACCAAAGGTCGTTTTCCCCAATACGAACCCGATCAATTGCCAGTATTGAGTCTCTTCGGTTAGTTCACCTTGGCGTTCGTAATCGTCTTCGTTCATTACCTTAAGGCCCCCGTTTCCCCAATTAGGTCGACATCGTTGTTCCTTACATCAAATCCCAACAAACCTAAAACTTAAACCGATGGATTTTTTCGACGACCTCTTGCGAAAGGTTTTGCAAGCGTTGGGCCGTTTGCATCACCGTACCAGCACCCTCGGCGGTCTCCCGCGCACCATCCGCGGATTGCTGCGCAGTCGTTTGGATTGTGTTCGCCCGTTCAGCTTGCTTGCCTGTCATCTCGGTCATCAGGTCGGTACGGGTCATGATTTCGTCCATTTCCCGGGATACCAAATGCGCCTCTTCTTCCACAGTCCCCACTAGCGTCGTGACATGGGCCGAATGCTCAAGCAAATTATTCAACGCCTGTTGTGCCGCCGCTCGCCGAGCCCCTTGCTCGCCGGCCATGCCCGAAATTTGCGTCGCCAGTGAATTTAGCTCTTGAATGATGTGCTCCACCTGGCGCGTCGATTCGGTCAAATGCTCCGCATTGCTCGATATCTGGTCGATCATGGCCATATTGCTCTGCCCACCCTGGCCGATGGCCTCCAGCGAGCGTTGTGCTTCGGCCGACAATGTCGTTCCCTCTGCTACCCGATTGGATGCATTCTTGATGAGCTGCGTAATCTCTTTTGCCGCCTCTGACGAACGCTGGGCCAATTTACCGACTTCGTCGGCGACAACCGCAAATCCCTTGCCATGCGTTCCGGCCCGAGCCGCCTCCACCGCAGCGTTTAACGCAAGCAAATTGGTTTGGGAAGCGATCTCGGTGATCACACTGATAATTTCCGAAATTTGCTCAGAAGACTCGGCAATCGCATGCATACCCTCCGCGGTTGCCTGGACCGATTTCTGCCCATCGCTGGCCGCAGCAAGCACGGCATGACCTTGCATCGTCGACTGTTCCACAGTCTTGCGCATCTCTTCCATGGCCTTCGTCATTGTCAGCACCAAAGACGCCGCCTGTTTTACGACTTCACTTTGCTGTGCCGCCGTCGCAACCACCTTGGCACCCGTCTCACCCATTTCATTGACTCGATCCAAGGTGGTGTGAACTTCCTTATCCTGTTGTGCCGCGGCCTGGGCGATATCGTCGTGCAGCTCACGCGTCAACCTTGCCAAGTCGGTTCGCGCCTTCTGCGCCAGCTCTTTTTGTGACGCGGCAGTCTTCGATACCTCACCTGCCGTTGTTCGCATTTCGCCGATCGTACCAACCACATTACTGGCCCGGGTCAGCTCTTCCTCGGCGCGCTCTCGGTTAGCGCTCGCGCGCGCGGCCATCACACCGGCATCATTGGCAACGTGTTCAGACGACTCGTTTACACCTTGCAATGTCTCCCTGACGACATCGATCATTTCATTGAAACTACGCGCCATCTCAGCCAATTCGTCCTTGCCGAGCACTTCGACTTGCTGCTTAAAGTCGCGTGTTTGCGCAATTTCGTGCACCTTGCGACTTATTCGCACCATTGGCGAGGAGATGCTGAACGCCGCGATAACCGCGATGGTCAACACAATCGCAAGAACGATCGCGGTTTCAATCAACACCATATTGCGATACTCAGTCACTGGCATCAACGCCTCGCGAGCATCGATTTCCGTAATCAACGCCCAATCGAAATCCGTTCCGAGCATACTCGGCAGATCCAACGGTCCATAGGCCACCAGCGCTTGCGCGCCGTCCAGTCCGACCGCCGACTCCGCGCCTTGTTTACCTCCCAGTGCCTCAGTGACCGCATAACCTTGTACACGTTGTTTTAGCATGCCGCCGTCCTGTGCGTTGCCGTCCAACGTGGAACGCAACGTTCGATCGGAACCAACCAAATAGGAACTACCGATGACACCTTGCATTCCGGTATGCCGCGCCAGTTCATCCAGTACATTGGACAGAAGCGAAACAGCCACGACAAACTCGACCCGGCCATCGATCGAAACCGGCGCCACCAAAAACGCCTCGGGCTCGGCGTCACGTCCATACCGAGCAAAATCCGCGAAACTGACGCTCTGTGTTGCCATCGCTTTGGTCACGGCTCGACTGAGGAGACTCCCCTGGATGTAGTCGACGGACTGGTCTGTTGCGGCATTCGTCGCGTTATCCGTCGAGAAAATCACCTTGTCACCGGAGGCGATCAATAACGCGCGTTGATAATGTTCCAACGCCACGATTCGATCGAGTAAACCTTGCTCTTTCTCCGCGGCTAGCGCAAATACATTGCTTAGTGACATCGTTACCACCAAACCCCAGCTCAGGCCATATCGCTCCAGCGGTCGATACACAAAGATCTGGCGGTTGGCGCTATCAAGCGCAACCTGCCGCTGCGGAGCCGCGATGGTCTGCTCGAGGGTGACCCGATCGACGACATCGTCGAGTTTACCGGTGCCGGCTCCCGTTTTGCCAAGCAGTGTCGGCTGGCTATGGCGAAGACTAATCAGAGCGGTATTGACAGAAGCCGCTCCCACCACCGCATCAAACTGCTTGGCCAAACTCGCTTGATTCATGCGGATAACAACGGCACCGACAAACGCATTGTTAGATAGCACCGGTACGACCGAGTAGAGGAAGCCAGCCGCATCCTGTTTTTGTGGGACAGCATCCACTAGCGTTGCGCCTTCACGCGCTGCGGTAAACGCTTGTCGAAGCGAGGCATCGCGGTAGTTCCGCCCGCCAATCTCGGTACCGACACCGATGCTGTCATAGACCGCCGCTACCACTCGACCGTCCGCATCGATCACTAGCATGTCGTCAGCTTCAACGCGCTTCAGCCGATCGATGACATCGGCTTCCCACTGATCTTCACCACCTGACAACTTGCTTTCTTCGGTTCCGGTCGTTACCGTTGCGCCATGCCAGCTTGCTAGACGACTGAGTATCCTGGGATGCTGCGCGAGCGCTTTGGTCAACTGTATGCGCTCACTTAGAAAATCGTCGATCACTTTTGCCTGGGTCTCGGCAGCCATTGCCAGCATCTCCACGCGCTTCCCTTGAATCAGGCTCAATGTATCGGTTAAGCTGCGAACATCTTCTGCGCGTTCCTTTAAGTACGCTTGAATCTCCCCTGTCTGCAACAATCGAATTCCGTTTAATTCGGAAATGATCTCATGCTCTAGGACCTTCGCGGTATTCAAAACCCCGAGGACCCCTTGAAGAACCAACGGCACGCCCAGCCCTATGGCTCCGAGCGCGAGTTTCGTGCGCAACTTTAGATTTCTAAACCAAGAGAACATCTTCTTTCTTCCTCAAATCGCCTTTTTTGAACAATAGGCCAATCGTGCTTGGCTCGACACCCCATCTTCCACTTGAACCCTCATAACCACACACTTCGCTACCGGGCAAGGTAGGTATGAAGGCTATGCGCAAGCTCATAGTCTTTACACACCACTGCGGTCGGATTGCGACGTAACACTTGCGTCGGCATCTCCGCGAACAAGCAACTTGCGGGGTCTTGCGCTATCACGTCACCGCCATGCCGCAGGATCTCTTCGCTACCCTCCGCACCGTCTGCACCGACTCCGGATAACACCACTGCCAGCGCTCGACCGTTCGTCATTTCCGCTAACGAAAACAGCAGCATGTCCAATGAGCCCCGATGATACGAGAACGGGGCTTTGGACGCCTGCAGTGTCAACTGCCCATCATCCATACAAGATGCTGTCAGGTACTGATCACCAGCGCTTAGGTAGCAGACCCCTGGCTCAAGCACGATCCCGTCCGCGACCGTACGCACACGCACCTCACTGTATCGGTCTAGATAATCGGCAAACGCTGCGACGTGAGAGAACGGCGCGTAGAGTACAACGACGTAGGCAGCAGGAAGCACCGCGGGCAAAGCCGGAATCAACTTGAGCAGTGCAGCATAACCCCCGTCCGCTGCACCGATCACCACAACCTGTTTTAGTGTGGGCAAACCCGTCAAGCGCAATCCCGACGCAGGCGCCGGGCGGATGTAACGCATTGCACCAACCGCAACGCGGGCCACCGTCTCAATCCGTTTCAATGTATACTCGGTGTCCCGTTCCAGCTGGCCGTTATCGAGGCTAGCGGGCTTTTGAATGAAATCGACCGCACCGTAGCGCAGTGCATCGAAACTCAAATCGGCGCCATCCGCAGTCAGCGAGCTCAACATCAGCACCGGCCTTGGATGTTCGATCATGATGTGCTTTAAGGTGGTGACCCCGTCCATTACCGGCATATCCACGTCAAGCGTCACGACATCTGGCTGTGTCTTGACAATCTGATCCAATGCTTCGACACCGTTGTTCGCTTCCGCGACTACCCGAACCGTATCGCTGCGATCGGCAATTCTTCGCAAAGCCTGACACATGACCTTGGAATCGTCGACGACCAGAACGCTGATAGGTGAATTCATACGCGATACCTACGAGTTATTGAACTGACGATTGCGCGCGCCCAGATCCAACAGTTAATTTACCGTTGCAATCAACTGCGCGGGTTGC
>CAZWQC010000017.1:8388-17072 GCA_964635785.1 uncultured Ectothiorhodospiraceae bacterium | reverse complement strand
GCGCTGGGTGTTGAAGCGTGTTGAGCCGGGCGAGGAGGAGCAGCGGCGGCTGCGGCAGGAGGAGTTGGCGGAGGGGAGCTTGATTGCCAATATCCATCGGGTTCTTTTGCCGGTGCGCCAACGAGAGATGGATAGGTATGGCGTACACACGATTGGCGCTGAAAACACCGCTTTAAGCACGGGCGCATAGGTGGTGATATCCGGGGCCATCACCATGATATCGGCGGGTTCCAAGTCGGGGGCTTGCTGGAACAACGCCAACAACTGATCGTACAATACCTCGGCCTCACGCATGGGACTATGGCAGGCATGTACTTGCAAGCTATGGTCGGCGCGAAACACGGACCTTGTGCTATGCGTTGGGTTTGGCACATCACCGCGTAACCGCAGAATATCGTTCTGCAAGCGCCCGAGCAGGGTCGTCTGTGGAGCATCGACAAATCTCGCCGTGGCAGCTGTCAGCGTGTCGGCGCCGAGCAGGGCGAGAAAATCGTGGCCTTGCCGCCCCAAGGAACCCAACAAGGGGTTGGCCAGGTCGAGATACGGTTCACTGCCCATGTGACCCAACGCGTCGATAGGCGATGGCGGCGTCGATCCATGATCAATCCAATTGGCGGCGCACGGGTTGAACAAGAACAATTCGACCGGCACGACCTTGGCGAGATGCTGCAATAGGGCCCAATAGCTAGGGGGGAGCGAGGTGATGCCAAAAACATACACCGGGCGGGACAAGCGGCTGCGCATCGCCTCAGTACCCAACGCCATGAACCGTGCTTGTAGGTGTCCCCAGTGCAGGTGCTGGGCGACAAGACGACGCCAGATCTCTGCCTGCCAGTCATCGCCTGCGATGACGGAGTCGCCCCGCTCCCAAGCCAGGATCCAGTCAGGCCGATAGAGCAAATAACCATCGAACACCTGGGCAAGCCGAGATGCGAACTGATAGGCCTGCAACGCATCGCCACCCTGCAAGTACCGGGTCACCGCATCGAAACGAGAGTCGGTCGTCACTTGCGCAAGCTGATGCACAATACGCCAGGTCATTACGGGCGGGGAAAAATGATTCTCTTGCGATCGGCCTGCGAACACGCGGGTAAATACCGACCATGCGAACGCGCCAGGTAAGAGCATGCGTGTGTTGGCGTAAATCCCGAGTCCATTGGCCAATCGCAACGATAACCACCGACCCACCCCGGGGTCCGGGACGACGATCGTCGTGGTTTGCATGGGCAACGGCGGTTCTTCGGTCAATCGGCGGATGAGATCGTCAGCCAGTGCCTCGAGACGATTGCTTTGGTAGCTACTGAGCATTTTCGGTGCCTTGCCCAATCGGAGATGGCGGTCGGTCGAGTCGGTTCAAGGCGACAGTGTACCAGACGATGCGCTGATTCGTGCGCTAAGGATGGTGCTTGAATCGCGAATGGGTCGCGCGCGGCCGAAGCGATCGTGCATAACGCGCTCGCCAAGGGCAAAGGACAAGCAACCCAGCGACGCAAGCTGTGATCTAGATGCGTCTGTGAGACGTGACGGACACGGGAACCGGGTCGATTGCCATTGGTCTGGCAAGGAATTGCGAATGGCGTGATGGCTTACCCACTGGAATCGTGATACGCTCGGCCAAGACGTGGCGCCTTGAGGGTGCGAGGATAACCCAATGAAAACCGATCACCCGATCGACCGCTACCTTAACCACGGGTCCGGAGTCCTTCCGTGTGCTAACCGGCGGCATGCGTTTGGAAGGCCCCTACCGATTTCAATCCGTGACCATCAAAGACCTGGAGCGGCGCACCGATGGCATCCTCGAAACCCAAGGCCATGATGGGCCAATTTACGCCGTGGAGTTCCAGGGCCAAACCAACGCGGGGATTTGGTACAATCAGCTGACCAAGATGGGCTTGTATGGCGAGTTGCATCCGCAATGCGATGTGTGCGGTAGCGTGGTCTTTCTGCATGAGCGTATAGACCCAAAGCGTCCCAACGGCGTGGGCACCGGACCGTTTACCACCGCAGTGTATCTCAATACCTTCTTGGCGGAAGGGTTTAGGCGCGATTCGGACAATCCCTATCTGCGGTGTTTGCCCCGTTGATCATCGATGACGCGAAAGAACTCCGCGAACGGATTCCGGCAGTCTGGCAGGCCATCACTCGGGTAGGCGATCCCGTGCGGCAACAGCGGCTGTCGATATGGCCGTATTGGTTGGTCGAACGGCTTGGTATTCAAATCGCACAGGAGCAAAAAACGATGTGAGAGACGCTTGAGTACTCAACGCCTTTTGAAGAAACCGTGTTCTATCAAACGATCCTCGCCAAAGGTGAAGCCAAATTGCTTCGCCGACTGGTCACGACCCGGTTCGGGTCGTGACCGGATAGGGCCGAGCAACGATCGCGTCAGGCCAGCACCGATGACTTGGAAACCTGGAGTGTTCGGCTGTTGTCGGCGGCGAGCCTTGCTGAGGTGTTTGGGCAGACGCAATCGGGATGATGCCAAGTCGAGTGTCTTCCCAGAGAGAGTAGACGATTGATCAACCAAAAATATTTCCGAGGTGAGCCGAGCAATGCGATTCTTGTTTTTATTGGTTTGCGCGCTAGTTAACCCGGCGGGGTATCTCGCCAACGCGGCGGCCGCGCCGATCATGGCCCATCAGCTCGATAACGGGTTGAAGATTATCATCAAACGAGATCATCGTGCGCCAATTGTGGTCTCTCAGGTGTGGTACCGGGTGGGGTCGAGCTACGAGTATTCCGGTATCACCGGAATCTCGCACTTGCTCGAACACATGATGTTCAAGGGGACCGAGCGTTACCCGGAAGGCGAGTTCTCCGCGATTGTCGCCCAAAATGGTGGAGAAGAGAATGCCTTCACCGGTTCGGATTACACCGCCTATTATGAATTGTTTGCGGCGGATCGATTGCGCATTGCGTTTGAACTTGAAGCCGATCGAATGCGAAATCTGGCATTGACAGAGGATGCCTTCACGCGTGAACGGGAAGTGGTTAAGGAGGAGAGGCGTTGGCGCACCGAAGACGAGCCGACCTCATTGGTTTACGAGCATTTTAATGCCACCGCTTTTTTCAATAGTCCCTACGGTAATCCGGTCATCGGTTGGATGGCCGATATCGAAGGGCTTACCCTGGCCGAGCTGAACACCTGGTATCGGCAGTGGTATGCACCTAACAATGCAATATTGGTCGTTGTGGGGGATATCGAACCTGCCAACGTGATTGCACTGGCTCAAAGGTATTTCGGTGGACTGGCAACGGCGCCGACGCCGATGGTAAAACCACGGCGTGAGGTCGAACAGCGCGGTCTAAGGCGAATTAAAGTCCGTGCGCCGGCCAACGTACCGTATTTGTTGATGGGCTATAAAGTGCCGAGTTTGGCCACGGCTGAAAATGACTGGGAAGCCTACGCTTTGGAGGTGCTAGCGCATGTTCTCGATGGTGGTAATAGTGCCCGGTTGGCCCGTAACGTGATACGCGGACAAGAAATCGCGGCGCGTTGTGGCGCCGGGTATCGGTTGACCGCACGGTTGGATAGCTTATTCTTGTTCGATGGCCAACCCACCGCCGAACATACCATTGCCGACCTCGAAACCGCGTTGCTCGGTGAGATCGACCGAGTTCGCCGTCAACCGGTCAGTGCAGCTGAGTTGGCGCGAGTCAAAGCGCAAGTCATTGCCGGAGAAATTTTCGCCCGCGACTCGGTGCAACACCAGGCGATCCAATTAGGCTTGTATGAGACCATTGGCCTTGGCTGGCGCGTTGCGGAATCTTATCCGGAACGCATTGGTGCCGTGACCGCGGAGCAGGTTCAGCAAGTGGCACGAAAATACCTGATTGCCGAGCATTTGACCGTCGCAGAGCTGGTTCCTGAGCCGATTGCATCCGCAGCGACACCAAGTGTTGCTGCAAACCACAATAATCTATCCGTCAAGGAGTAGGCATCATGCTGCGTGTATTGTTACTAGCATTGGGGTGGACACCGTTGGTCGCTTGGGCGATACCATCCATCGAGCACTGGCAAACAGAACAAGGTGCCGACGTGTATTTTATCCCTGCCGATGAACTGCCTATGCTCGATATTCGCGTGTTCTTTCGTGCTGGCAGTGCGCACGATGGTGACCAACCGGGTTTAGCCACGTTTGCCAACAGTCTTCTCGATGAAGGCGCCGGCCAGTGGGATGCTGATACCATCGCGGCTCGGTTTGACGCCACTGGCGCACAGTATCGGTCCGGCTCGGCGCGTGACATGGCGTGGGTGACGCTGCGTACCCTGTTGTCGGCGGAAGAATTTGATCAGGCGTTGTCGACTTATCTGACCGTGCTCGGTGATCCAGTGTTTCCAGCCGATGCGGTCGAACGTGTACGGCGGCAGATGCTGGTTGGTTTGGAAGAACAGGCAGCGGATCCCGCTAGCATCGCGAGCAAAGCCTTTTATCGTGCAGTATATGGCAAGCATCCTTACGCCTCACCTAGCATGGGGGACATGGCAGCCGTGCGTGGCTTTAGCGGTGATGATGCCAGTGAGTTCTACGAGCGCTTTTATGTGGCAAAGAATGCCATCATCGCTTTGGTTGGAGCGATCGATCTGCCGCGAGCGCAATCCTTGGCGACCCGGATTGCGGCGGTACTCGAACCGGGCACGCAAGCCGTGTCGCCACCGTCGGTTGCGCCACTTAACGAAGCCCGAACGATCAGGATCGCGTTTCCGTCGGAACAAGCGCACATTTTGATTGGTCAGCCCGGGATGAGCCGGGTCGATTCGGACTATTTTGCGCTTTACCTCGGTAATCACGTCTTTGGTGGAAGTGGGTTTACCTCACGGTTAGTCAAAGAGGTTCGCGTCGAGCGCGCGTTCGCGTACAGTGTCTATAGTTATTTTGCGCCGATGGAAGCGCGCGGACCGTTTCGGATTGGATTACAAACCAAGATCGAACAAGCCGATGAGGCGGTCGAGGTTGTGCTAAGTGAATTGGAACGGTTCGTAGAATTCGGGGCGACTAACGATGAGGTCCGTGCGAGCAAAGCTAATATTACCGGTGGATTTCCGTTGCGAATCGCGAGTAACCAAGACTTGGCGGAATACGCGGCGCTGATCGGGTTCTATGGTCTGCCGCTTGACTATTTGCGACGCTTTCCGGATCGCATCGAGGCGGTGACAGAGCACCAAATCAGGCATGCCGTGCGGCGACGCATCGACCCGAAGCGATTGGTGACGGTGATCGTTGGTGGATCGGACACCGAAACAACGGACTAATCCGCCAGTCGGACGGACTGGTTTCGTTCGAGTTATCGGGGGGAGCGTCGGATTCCGGTGCCTGCGGTTCGAAGTCTGCGTCCCACACCGGATCGTGTTCGTGAGACGGTGTTCAATTGGCTTCAACCGGATATTGTCGATGCCCGTTGCCTAGACCTGTTTGCTGGCAGCGGTGCCTTGGGTTTCGAGGCGGTCTCTCGAGGTGCGGCGCATGTCGTGATGGTGGAAATCACCAGCCGTGCCGCGGAACATTTGCAGGTCTGGGCTGCTCGTTTGGATAGCACGCGCATCGAAGTGTGTCATATGGGTGCGGAGAGATTCCTGCGGAACTGTTCGTATGCGTTTGATTTGGTGTTTGTCGATCCGCCCTACCAGGCACATTTGGTTACGCCGGTATGCCAGCAGCTCGCCAGCGCCGGGGTGTTAAAGCGTGGGGCCCGCGTGTATGTGGAGTGGTCTAAGCATATGTCATCGCCGGCTTTGCCTTGTGGTTGGACCCAGTATCGGCAAGGCTGTGCCGGAGACGTCGCTTACGCACTGGTGGATTGTGATGCGTTGGGTGTGACCGAGGAAAACAGCGAGTGCACACCGGGTCGCTCGCGTTGAGGGGCGGTCATGACCAGGGATCAACAAGCATTGATCAATCGGCTTAGAAAGAATCTGCGCCATCTCGGGCGTTGGGCGAGGCGCCAGAATATCGACTGTTTTCGGCTTTACGACAAAGACATCCCGAGTTTTGGCGTGGCAATCGATGTGTATGGGGGCGACCAGGGGAGGTGGGTTGTTTTGCAAGCGTACCGACCTCCGGCTGCGATACCGGCGACCCTGGCAGATGAGCGCCTGCGGTTTGCGATCGAGGCAACGGTTGAAGTCTTGCAGATCGATCGGGACTGTCTGTTTGTTAAACATCGTCAGCGACAAAGAGGCATGGCGCAATACGAAAAGCTCGCTGACCAGGGTGAGTTTTTCACGGTGCAGGAATCGCCGTGCCGTTTCTTGATCAATCCGCGGGATTACTTGGACACCGGCCTGTTTCTGGATCATCGGTTAACGCGTGCACGCATTGGTGCGCTCGCCTCAGGAAAGCGGTTCTTGAATTTGTTTGCGTATACCGGGACGGCCACGGTATACGCGGCGTTCGGGGGTGCCGATCAGACCATGAGCGTGGATTTGTCGAACACGTATTGTGCATGGGCTAGGCGCAATCTTGTCCTCAACGGTTTCGATTTGGCGGCCCATCGGATTGTTCAGGCGGATTGTTTGGATTGGGTACGGGGTTATTCGCGGGAACGATATCATTTGATTTTTCTCGACCCACCCACTTTCTCGACCTCAAAACGGATGTCGGAAACCTTCGATGTGTTGCGGGATCAAGTGACGCTGGTCAATGACGTGATGCGATTGTTAACGCCAGGGGGGACGTTACTGTTCTGCACGAATCGCCGGGGTTTTTGCATGGATGCAACAATTGAGCGAACGTTTTCGGTGAGGGATATTAGCAGTGAGACGATTCCGGAGGATTTCAAGCGCAATCCGATGATTCATCGTTGCTGGGAAATCCGCTGGTCTGGACAGGACACCAATGGCTGGATTGATCCGGCCGGGTTAGGATCAAGATAAGGCATCGATCCGCGTGGGTTTGCCATGAGCGTTAAGTGCTGCAAAAGTGGCGCTGAAAGCGTTGCTGTGTTCCGTCCGTCGCAGGGAGACTGAGCACAAGTACTCCTAGAGCGATTTTTTGTCGCGATAGGCCGACGTCATGGTTAGGGGTTTCGCCTTGAAACGATACGCAGGCATTGTTGCGCCAGCCCAGAGAATCGTTTGGTTTTGATTGGTTGCCAATGCGATTAAATCATTTAGACAGTGCTGGCCTAAAGCAGACGACGTGGCTTTGCTTTCAACGGCAAGCGTGTCGTAAGCCAATTTGCAGAGGTGATACGCTGGTCGCTAAAATATTTGATCTTGTGCCGATCTAGAAAAGGCTGTCGAGCGTATCCGGGTTGAGATCAAGAACGCGGAAATCTTGGTTCGTACCGCGATTCATCGTAAAGCGCTTTGGGTGGTCGGTGCGGTTGGCACGGTCGTGGTTATTTTGTGTTCTCGAGTGGTTACTCAGTTAACGTCAAGCAAACGAAAGGAGATAGACGATGCGGTTACCATTGCCCTTGTTCCACAGCGGTCTTCGCTTCCGGAAGCCAAAATTCATGGGGTTGATTTCGTTGGCCCTTGTCGCAATTGTCAGCGTGCCGTTGGCGCTATCGGCCGAGCTGTTTCGGTTCGAATTGAACGACGATAGCATCGTAACAGGCGAAATACAGTCCTATCGCAACAAGCGTTTCATTATTGTCTCGCCAGTCATCGGCATGATCGAGATCGGGCAAGATGATATCCGGAGCATGGAAAAACTGGAACACAACGCGGCTTCACGATCGACTCCGGCGATAGCAGATGCCCACCTGCAACGCAGGCTACAAAACGATGAAACGCTGATGAAACTGATCATGGGCTTGAGCGATGATCCAGCGATCAAAGCGATATTGGCCGATCCGCTATTGATGCAAGCAGTGATGCGCAAAGACGTGGAGGCTCTCCAACGAAATCCGGTCTTCTTGCGACTGCTCGATCATCCTGTCATTCGGCAGATTATCGATACGGTAGCGACCAGCCCGTCGGATTGAATGCCGCGGCGTGTCGTGTGAAATAGCAGACGTCTTGATCGCGTGACTCGAATAAAAAGAGTATTAGAAGCCGGGGATACGCGGAATTTTGCCTAGCTTTGAGTTGCGGCTGTACCAGCCCCAACCCTTTTTTAGCCAGTGGCCGACGATGGGCATCGGGAGCATCATGGTGCGCATTTCGTTTCGAAAGACAAAGGCGGCGCCGTCACCACTGTCCATGACGCAAAGGATATTGATATGTTCCTGGTACCCCAGGCGCTTCTCGCTATCGGTGTCGCGCGCTTTGATATTGTAGGTGGCTGCGCGTGCCATGACCTCGGCGATATGCCCCTGTTTGGCCCGCTAGTCCGGCCCGTCCATGGACGCGACGTCGCCAATCGCAAATACGTTGGAATGCGGCGAGTTTTCGCCGTCAAAATCCTCAAAATAGCGATCAACGTGTTCATAATCAACCTCGCAATGGTTGTTATATGAACAAAACCTGACTTGCTCAATGGCAGGTCCGATTTTTTCACGACGGGATGGTCGTCTCCCGCAGGGATGAACATCGTGAGATCGCTGTCGAGCTTTGAGTTGTCTCCAAAAAACAATGCCGTCTGCGGCGAACGCGGTAATTTTTTTGCCGAAGTGGCGCTTGATGTCAAGCCGGGTAAAATAGCGTTCCATCATGGTGAGCGCCTGTGGCCCCATGCGGGCGCCGGGTTGTTTCATGGGAGCAAAAAACGCCAGCTCGAAATTCTCGCGGACGCCTC
>CAZWQC010000017.1:0-8378 GCA_964635785.1 uncultured Ectothiorhodospiraceae bacterium | reverse complement strand
TCTTTGCTTCAGGAGGTGGTGAATGTTAAAAAGCAGTTCGAATCCGGGCCCGCCCCGGACCGAGGAGCTGTCGTTCGGGTTGCCGCCAAAGCCGATGGCGATCTTTCCGTTACCTTTTTCGATGAGCGCATCCAGGCGTTCACGTATCAGCAGGGACTGTTTGGGGGCTCCACAGATAGAGAGTGTGTGTTCGGTGCCAGTGTGGTGCATTTTGCCCGATCCCATGGCTAGAACCAGGTAGTCGTAATCTCTAGATGTCCCGTACTCTTGCAGTTCGATTTCATTTCGTTTGCTGCGAATCGCGGTGACGCGATCAACGATAACATCAAAGCCGTGAGCCTTGGCTAGCGGGTTGAGTTGAACGCAGGCCTGGTCGAAGTCGATTTCGCGTGTTGGTATCCAAATCGATGTCGGGTAAATGTGAAAGTAATCTCTGGGAATTTGCATCAAGGTGGTGGAATCGGCACCTAAGCCCGACTCAGGCGATTTGTTTTGGGCTCGATGGGGCGATCACTTGGGCTGGCGCATGGACTGGCGCTATAATCGGAGTTGGTTCGCACTGGTTTCTTGATGCCATCATGCATTTCGATGCGTTGCCGTTGGTGCCTTTCAGCCGGGAGAATCCGTTTCATGGTTGGCTGTCGATGGAGGGCGTGAACGGGCTTTGTTTCGCTACGCTCGGGGTCGGTACGGTGGTGCTGTTGGGTCTGAGATTACGGGGATGTTTGCGAAGGATGTCTTGTTGCAAAAGTTTTGCAGACAAGGCAGCCGCGCCCCTTTCTCTGGCGGGGGAAGGCGACGCCAAAACGGGTGAAGCGATTGACAGCAAGCCAGAACCGCAAATCGCAGGGCGATCAATGCGCCCGTAGGACAACGCGATGATTGTTGACAGTGTCATAGATGGTGACTGGCGAACCGACCTGACCGACCCGGTCAGTCGTCAATGTGTCGGAAAAAATTGCCGACCTTGGGAACAAGCACGTGTTCTCGGTAGGCGAACCAGCTGGGGCCTGCAGCAGCTGTTAGCAGGCCCCGATCGGTTGCACAAATCCTCCTGTTCGCGAGACTGATCCGCTTAAACCGCTAGAATGCGTAGACCATCTCGGCGATGCCGAGCAACTGATCGTCGCGGTTTCCACCCTTACCGTCGGAAAAACTATCGTCGACGGTAAATCCGTCGTAACGGAGTTCCAAGCGTGCGGTCAGGTTCTCGCCGTACGATTGGTCGATAGTCCCTGTGATTGAGTAGGCCGTCTCGTTGTCGATCGCAACGCTATCATAGTCGAATATAACGGCTTCCCCCCGTAGCGCAAGTCCGGTGCTCTCCGTGACGGCGAGCCGACCAGCGATGGCGATTGCGTGGGCAGACTGATCTGGGCCGCCATCACCCAGCGCTTCAGGGGTATCCGCGTACCAGTTGTAGTCGTAGTTCAGCCAGACCGACATATTATCGAGCGGGTCAGCGGCGACCAATACATCGATCATGCCGTACTTGTCACTGCCATCGTCATCGGGGTCGCCGAGCGATTGCGAGCCATAGATACCGCTCAAACCAGCATAGATCATGTCGTTACTCCACGAGATTTGGCCGGTAATGGCCTTGTCATTATCGGAGTCAAAGTTGGCGTCGCTGAATGGGTCATTGACGAAACCCAGCGCTAGACCCATGCCGCTGCCAAGGTCGGTGGAGGCAATGATACCGACATGATTGACCGGTTGTAGTCCCCACACCAAACCCCGGGTGATGTTGAAGTTATCGCCTGTCTGCACGACTTCGCCGCCGAGTAGTGTCCATAGCTCACCGACATCAATTTGGATGCCGTTGCCGACGGGAATCAGGACGCTAGCATAGGCCGAGTAAATCTCGAGGCTATCCGTCTCGCCGCCACCAGCGGCTCCATATGCCATGTCGACATGAAAGCCGCCGATACTATCCGTGGTTGGTGCCTTGTCGAGTCCGAACCAAAACTGATTCAGAGAGAATGTATTGGGTGTCGTGTCGCCAAAGGGGAATGCGCCAGAGATTGTGCCATCGTCTTCACGCGGGTTGAGCAAGTCTTGTACATAGGTTGCGGAAACCCAGCCAAACAGATCGATGCCATCGAGCAACCCGGTGGCCGGAGTGGTCGTGATATCGGTTTGAGTCGTTGCCATAGCGGTCTGTTGGGCGTCGAGCCGATCTTGTAAATCCATTACCATGTCACGCATCTCTGACAATTGCCGTTGGGTCATTTCATCGGCATGGACGACCCCGCACACAGCGAGGGTTGTTATTACGCTAAGGAGTCGAGTTGATGTTGGCACCGTCATGTTGAACCTCGTTTTTGCCATGGTAAAAAAACCGGATTGACCTTGATTGGTTGTCGAAGTCGACGTGCTATCAGCCAAGCGTATCGCAGCGTTCGGTCGTGATAGCTCGCTTCTCGAGAACAAAATGATGGACGAAATTGACTTCCCATGCCACTAGGCAATTGGCATACCATGATAAGAAATCGGCGTGGTGTGGTGGCGTCAGCCGCTCAGGTTACGCGCTCGCGGCTGGACGGTAGGCGGTGCTAACACGTGGATTAGGCGCAAGAATGCGATTGAGCGGCGGGTCGGTAGGGAAATGGACTGGTGCGGTGTTAAGCGGCTCGGTTGAGTGGATGAAGGGTGGGAGCTTAGCCGCATGCAGGATTGGACGCCGCCTAAGCGAGCAATTTGCACCGATGTGGGGCGTTAACCCTAGGACGTCGCACTGTCGTCGTTTGGTTCGGCGGGTTCTGCTGTGCATTGGCCTGGATTGCGTGATGGGGTCGAGATGGAGTGAACTACTGCGTTGCAGCCGCGAAGGTAATGCCAATGCCTTAACGGCGCGTTGGATCGCAAGCTGTCGTCGGGGCGGGTGGCCGAGCGGGCATCAGCGAAAGGCCAATCGAGAGCGAGTTGCACCGTTTGTGGTTTAAAGCCGAGGGTCAGACTGGGTTAGGAGGCCGCGCGGTTTTGCGATAATGACGCAAAAATCGCAGAAATGACGGTAGCAGTCGTTGCCTAGGTTGTCGCGTCGCTTGCTTTGCGGAGGAAGGGACGCAGCAGGCTCGTTGTGTAGAAACGCTTGCAACAATGACTATCGTGAGCTTTGTTCACGTGCAGAATCTGTTATCCAAGGAGAACTCATGCGCAAAGGTATTATTTTGGCAGGCGGCGCTGGCACTCGGTTACATCCGCTGACGTTTGCGGTCAGTAAACAGCTGATGCCCGTCTACGATAAACCGCTGATCTATTACCCGTTGTCGGTTCTATTGTTGGCTGGCATTCGCGATATCCTAGTGATCACGACGCCAACGGATCAGCCCGCGTTTGTCAAGCTACTTGGGGACGGACAGCAATGGGGCATTTCGCTGTCGTATGCGGTCCAGCCAAGTCCCGATGGGCTGGCGCAGGCGTTTATTATCGGCGAGTCGTTTATTGGCAAGGAACCCGTGACACTGGTTCTCGGCGATAACGTTTTCTACGCGGAAGGCTTTTCCCATCGGCTGCAACGGGTCGCGGCGCAATGCCATGGGGCGACAGTGTTTGCTTATTATGTCAATGATCCGCAACGCTATGGGGTTGTCGAGTTCGATGCGCAGGGTCAGGCCACCACGATCGAAGAGAAACCGCGGCAGCCACGCTCAAATTTCGCGGTGACGGGGTTATATTTCTACGACAACGATGTGATCGAGATTGCCAAGCAAATTCGGCCCTCTGCGCGTGGTGAACTCGAGATCACCGATGTTAATCGGAATTATCTCGAGCGTGGCGAGTTGATCGTGGAACCCTTAAGTCGCGGCACGGCCTGGTTGGATACGGGGACGCATAGCTCGTTGTTGGATGCAGCCATCTTTATTCGGGTGGTGGAAGAACGCCAAGGGCTAAAAATTGCCTGCCTAGAAGAAATCGCCTGGCGAATGGGGTATATCGACGCCGCGCAGCTGCTTGCGTTGGCCGTGCCCCTGCGCAAGAGCGGCTATGGTGACTATTTACTGAAATTGTTGGAAGGCGCGGTCACACGTTGCTAGCAAGCGTTTCATCGGCTCTTGTGTCCGCGGCCCTGCTGGGCAAGGGGTACAGTCGACTTGTTTTGCGAAAACTCTGGCAGCCATTAAGATCAGCTGGCAAGTCCGCGGGACAAGTCGGTTTGAATGTCGGCGATATCTTCCAAACCCACGGAAAGACGGACCAGACCATCGACAATGCCGGCCTGATGGCGCTCATCGGGGGATAAGCGGCTATGCGTGGTGGTAGCGGGATGGGTAATGGTCGTTTTGGTATCGCCGAGATTGGCAGTGATCGAGATCAGGTTGGTCCGATCGATGAGTCGCCATGCGGCGCGTTGTCCTCCATGAAGTGCCAAGCTCACGATACCACCGAATCCAGATTGCTGACGTAACGCGAGGGCGTGTTGAGGGTGGTTGGCGAGGCCAGGATAATGGACTCGCATGACGTTGGGCTGTTGTGTCAACCAGTCGGCGAGGGTCTTGGCATTGGCGCAATGGGCTTGCATGCGCAGTTTGAGGGTTTCCAGTCCTTTCAGGAATACCCAGGCGTTGAACGGGCTCATGCTCGGGCCGGCGGTGCGCAGGAAGCTATAAATACGATCACCGACCAGCTCCTGATTGCCGACGATCGCGCCGCCGAGACAACGTCCCTGACCGTCCAGATATTTGGTTGCGGAATGGATCACGAGATCGGCACCGAGTGCCAACGGCTGTTGCAATGCTGGAGTACAAAAGCAGTTGTCGACGGCGAGCCAGGCGTTGCGGGAGTGGGCGAGATCGGCTAACGCAGCGATGTCGACGAGTTCGGTAAGGGGATTGGATGGGGTCTCGCAAAACAATAGTCGGGTATTGGCGTTGATCGCTCGTTCCCAGCTGGGAAGATCGGTCAACGAGACGAATGTGGTGGTGATGCCATACCGAGGGAGCCACTGCTGCAACCATTGCACGCTGGTGCCAAATAGGGAACGCGAGGCGACGATATGATCGCCGTTGCGTAACAGGCCAAGGCACATGGCGACGATAGCCGCCATGCCGGAGGCGGTGGCGACGCAGGTTTCGCCTCGTTCCATTGCCGCAAGACGCTGTGCAAATGTCCGCACGGTTGGGTTGGTAAAGCGGGAGTACAGATTGCCGGGTTGTCCCGCAAACCGTGCGGCTGCCTCAGCTGCATCAGCGAAGGTAAAGCTGGACGTCGCGAAGATGGGCTCGGATTGTTCGGCTTCACTGCTGCGTTGTTGTCCGGTGCGAACCGCGATCGTATTGGGTCCCCAGTCAGGTCGGTCATCAATCGTCATGGCGGATAGCCTCTGCAGTGATCATGACCGGTGTCCCAAGCGGAATCTGGTTGAATAGGTCGATGATGTCGCGATTGGTCATGCGGATACAGCCGTGGGAGACGGCTTTCCCGATCCGTGCTTCATCGCTGGTGCCATGAATGTAAATGTAGCGTTCGTAAGAATCACAGCCCTCACCTTGGTTGCGCCCCGGTTCCAAGCCCTGCAGGCGCAGTATGCGCGAGGTGATCAAATCCCGTTCTTGTTCTTTGGCACGGTCACAGGCGGCGGGAGTCACGATTTCGCCGGTCGGTCGGCGGCCGTTGAAAACCATACCGAGTGGTGCGTCGGCACCGATTCGGTCACAGACCCGGTGCAAGCCGAGCGGGGTTTGGTAGCTGCCGGGGCGACTACCGACCCCGTGTTTCGCCGTCGATACGGGATAAGACGCAATGGTATCGACCTTGCCCTGGAGATACATCTTCTGGTCGAGAACGGCGACGAGCACGACGGGCTGTGTGCTGTGCAGGTCAAGCTGTCGGCGAATGGTGTGAGCGATGACGGAACAAGTGGACATACTGGAAGAAAGCATCAAACCTGGTTGTGTAAATCCAAGATGTAGCCGTTTGGATTGCTCGTTTTCATGCAATGCTTTTCGGCGTGTTGGGTTTCCTTGCGCGTTGCCTGCAACCAATTGAAATAGCTGGCTTGCTCGTCGGTAACGTAGTTGCCGTCGAAGACCGAACAATCGAAATGGGTCAGACGCGAGTTGCCACGGCGAACCGATTCGATCAAGTCCTCGATATCTTGATAGATCAACCGATCCGCACCGAGTGCTTGGCGAATCTGTTCGGTATCGCGTTGATGGGCAATCAAGTCCTGTGCAGCCGGCATATCGATACCATAGATGTTGGGATAGCGGATCGGGGGGGAGGCAGAAGCGAAATAGACCTTGCGGGCGCCCATTTCGCGCGCCATCTGCACGATTTGTTGGGATGTCGTCCCGCGGACGATGGAGTCGTCGACTAGAAGAACGTTCTTGTTCTTGAATTCAAGACCAATGGGGTTGAGTTTTTGGCGCACGGAATGGCGTCGTTGCCGTTGCCCGGGCATGATGAAGGTGCGGCCAATGTAGCGGTTTTTAATGAATCCTTCACGTTCCCTGACACCCAGAAACAACGCGAGTTCTTGTGCGGCCGTGCGGCTGGTATCGGGAATGGGGATGACCACATCGATATCGTGATCCGGCCACTCTTGCAGTATTTTCTTGGCCAGTCTCTCACCCATGCGCAGCCGCGCTTTGTGCACGAAAACTCGGTCGATGACGGAGTCGGGTCTGGCGAAGTACACATACTCGAAGATACAAGATTGGTGTGCCGGGTTGCGCGCGCATTGTCGGGTATGCAAATTGCCCTCGCCGTCGATAAATACGGCTTCGCCGGGTTCGATATCGCGGATCAGGTCGAATCCAAGCACGTCCAACGCGACGCTTTCGGAAGCGATCATGTACTCCATGCCGTCTTGCGCTTCCCGTTGCCCGAAGACAATGGGACGAATGGCGTGGGGGTCGCGAAAGCCAAGGACCCCGACGCCGGCAATCATCGTGACGACTGCGTAAGCACCGCGGCAGCGGGTATGGACCCCGGCAACGGCATTAAACAACGTATCAGGCAGAACATGTGACAGATCTTGTTTGAGCAATTCCTGGGCAAACACATTCAATAGGATCTCCGAATCGGACTCGGTATTGATGTGCCGACGATCTTGCAGGAATAGCTCGCTGTGCAATTCCGTGGCGTTGGTCAGATTGCCGTTGTGGGCAAGGGTGATGCCGAATGGGGAGTTGACGTAGAACGGTTGCGCTTCGGCTTGGGACAAAGTGCCGGCCGTCGGGTAGCGAACGTGGCCGATGCCCATGCGGCCGAGGAGCTGCTGAATACGAGCCTGATCGAAAACGTTTTTGACCAGACCCTGATCCTTGCAAAGGTGCAGTCGGCCGTTGTCGCAGGTTACGATGCCGGCGGCTTCTTGGCCGCGATGTTGCAACACCGTAAGTGCCTCGTAGATGACATTGGCGACCGGTTCGCGCCCGACTACGCCGACGATCCCGCACATAATGTCGACTCAGCTGCCGCCGTTTGCCGGTGCTATGGGCAGTTTTTCCGGCAACAGGTCTTGGACGTTGAAATCGCTTGGCAGGATGGTCAGGATGAACTCTGCGATCGGATCGAAATAGGGCCGGACGACGGATTCCTGCCACCAGGCCTCTTCTTTGAGTGGCACGACCTCGTTGTTGGCGAAGACGACCAACAAGGCGATGACTAAAATGCCGCGGGCGGCGCCGAACAACATGCCGAGCATGCGATCTGTGCCACTGATCCCGGTGCTCTTGACCAGCTGGTAGAGCAGGGCGCCAATCAATGAACCAATGATCAAGACGGCAACGAACAAAGCGACGAAACCGACAATGACGCGCAAGGTGGGGCTCTCGATACCCTCGGGCAAAATCGCTGCGAGCTGATTGGAAAAGCTCAACGCAACCCAAATCGCTGCCGCCCAGGTTACCAGCGACATGGCTTCACGGATAAATCCACGAAACAAACTGATCAGGGCCGACAGGAAAATGATGCCCAGCAAAACGAAATCCAACCAATTCAATGCCATCTTCTCGTTCTCCACGTAGTAAAAAAAACCGATAGATCACCGTCAGTATAATCTCGGGTCAGTTGCAACGGGGAGCTTGCCGTTGCAGCGAAAATCCAGCTTACCGCCGGATCACCGTTGCCTTCTTGTCCGGTGTCAGTGTTGGCGCGACGATACGACAAAACGCCTGGTTCGTTCTCTTTAAGGTTCGTATAGGCGGACAAAACCTTTGGTATAACCCGTTTGCTCGGCTAAGGCAGCGTTAAGTTCAAGGGCTGCGGCGCGATGATGGGATGGGCCGACGTGGACTTTGAATAATCGTTGTCCATTTTCGGTAACGGCTTCGACGAAGGCGCTGAAGCCCTGTTGGCGCAAGCTGTCGCGTAAGGTGGTCGCGTTGCCCCGGCGCGAGAAGCTGCCGAGCTGGACGACCCAGGTCGCG
>CAZWQC010000016.1:0-17697 GCA_964635785.1 uncultured Ectothiorhodospiraceae bacterium | reverse complement strand
CTTCATTCCCACGCTGGAGCGTGGGAACGATCATGCGTCAAAATTCCGTCCCCCCCCCCCCCAGAAAAAAAATCGCGACCAGGGCGGCCGCCCCTGGACCCCGCAAGCCGCGGCGCAAGAGGTACAGCACAGTGTTGGTAGGATACCCTACGCTAACGAACCGCATCCATCGCGACCCATGCGGTTCGTTAAAGAAGGCAAAAAGGCAAATTACTGTCCCACGCGCACCAACCGGGCAAGGCTGAAGTAACTTCGGCCGCCGCCGCTATCGCCCCCATAGTCGAAGCCCACTACCCGCGGGCCGAGGATTACGAAGGCCAAGGACTGGCCCATCTCGGCCTGCGCCGCGAGTACATCTACGACCGCCTGGTGGCCATGCAGCAACGCGGCGATGTCGATACCGTGATCGACGTGCATACCCACCCGTTCTGCGAGCGTGGTGTGGCCTTCTCCAGCACCGACGACCACGACGAGACGGACTTCCTCCATTGGCTCACCACGACCTTGGACGACATCCACTACGGAAGCATCGTCCTTTCGCGCACGGATTATGCGGCTCGCCTATGGTCCATGCACGAGGGGCGCAGTCCACGAGCCCAAGCCGCACGGATCAAGACCCAGGTGGTGACGGAGAACTGGCCTTGCGCCATGGAACCGCCCCCCTCGGCGGCCCTCGTGGCCGCGACTGACCCCAGCACGGGCTTCCTGGCCCGCAGCGTATTGGCCCTGGGGCTGGACAACCTGCGCCGCATGTTGCACGATCAACGCATTGCCGTGGTTGGGGTCGGCGGCCTCGGCTCGGTGATCGCCGAGCATCTGGTCCATACTGGCTTTCAGACCCTCGATCTGATCGACCCCGATGTGGTGGAAGTGACCAATCTCAACCGCATCGTCGGCGCCGGCCATGCAGATGCACAGGCGAATCGGCTCAAGGTCGACGTGGTCAAGGCGCATCTGCACCGCATTAACCCGCAGGCCGAAATCGCGGCTTATCCCCATGGCATCGAAACCGGGGCGCTGTTGCCGGTACTGGCCCAAGCCGACTGGATCATGTTGGCCTCCGACAGCCACTTCAGTCGCTTCAAGGCCCAAGAGATCGCCCTGCGATTCGGCATCCCGCTGATCTCAAGCGGCGTCAACATCACCGTCAACGCGGGGAAGATCACCGACATGAGCGGCGAGGTCATCGTCGCCCGCAGCGGCGACCACCTCTGCCTACACTGCCTTGGCCGCGTCGATACCACCGCCGTGTCCGCCGAGGCACACCGTGGCCACTTCCTCGGCGAGGAATTGATCCGACGCGGCTACGTGCAAGGTGAGGAGGTCAAGGAACCGGCGGTCAAGACCCTCAATACCATGCTGGCCACCCTGGCCGTGGATGTTTTGATCAACCAGTACACGGAACGGCAGCCGCATGTGCCAGTGTGGGTGTACGAGAATAATCGGGGGCCGTGCATCTATCCGGATACCGCGAGTGTGATGGGACGGGCGAAGGATTGTTTTTATTGTGGGTGAGGACAGACAAGGCGCCCCGCTGTGCGGAGCAGGGCTCGCGGAATCGACTGCTGCGCTTTACTGACGATGGCATTGGTAACGCGCAATTGCCGATTGGACAGTAATGGGTTAAGTTGCGACACGATCGGGTTGGTCATCCGATGCTCGCACGGTAACGTCGACCATCGCGCGATGGCTAGCCGAGCCCCATACCTTCTGTTAGCGATTTGGTTGCCCAGCCCGTGTTGGTTGGGATTCATCTAAAGGAGTCATCCACTGAACATACCACGGCGTTCGCTGCCTCGTTTGCTCTTGCGCGGGGTGTTATTGGTCACGGGCTTGGCCGGTCTTGCGGTCGGCGCGTGGTTTGTCGTGAAGCCGGAGCCGGTCGCTGTGGATGTGATCGCGGTAGAGATCGGTACGGTTGAGTCTATCGTCGCAAACACCAAAGTGGGGACGGTTAAGTCCTGCCGACGTGCGAAAATCAGTCCGGGGCAAGGCGGGCAAATCGCTGTCTTGCCAGTCAAGGAGGGTGATCGGGTTGGCAAGGGTCAGTTGTTGATGGCGCTATGGAGTAAGGATCTTGCCGCCCAGTTGCGGTTGGTCGAGCGGGAGACGGAAGCTGCCGAGGCGCGCGCCCGCGCCAGCTGTACCAAAGCCGATGTGACTCGGCGAGAGGCGGATCGACTCTTGCGCTTACAAACCAGTGGCGCGGTGTCCGAGGAGCAAACGGAGAAGGCGGTGGCCGATGCCAAGGCACTGGCGGCCGATTGCGAAGCGGCCAAACGGCAGGCGATGGTCAGTGCCGCGAACATTGGGGTACAGCAAGCACTGCTGGAGCGAACCCGCTTGCTGGCCCCGTTTGCCGGGGTGATTGCGCAAATCAACGGTGAACTCAATGAGTACGTGACGCCGTCGCCACCGGGAATCGCGACGCTGCCTGCCGTCGACTTGATCGATGACACTTGTGTGTATGTCACGGCGCCGATCGATGAAGTGGACGTGCCGGCTATCGCGACTGGCATGTCGTCGCGAATACGTTTGGATGCGTTTGCTGATCGTCCTTTGGCCGGCCGTGTGCGTCGTATCGCCGATTACGTCATGGACCGGGAAAAACAGGCGCGCACCGTGGATGTGGAGGTGGCATTCACGGCATCGCTCGAAGCGACTCGCTTGTTGGCTGGGTACAGTGCGGATGTCGAGATCATTGTCGATCGGCATGACGATGTGTTGATGATACCAACGGCTGCCATCTTGGAGGGAAACCGCGTATTGATTCTCGACCCGGCGACATCGCGACTAACCGAACGGACGATCGAAATCGGTTTGGATAACTGGGACGATACCGAGGTGACCGATGGGTTGGTGTTGGGTGAGTTGGTGGTGACGTCATTGGCCAACGAAACCGTTAAGGCAGGCGTGTTGGCTAAGCCAGCTCGGCCGGGTCAAACCGTCGCTGAACCCGAGCAATGATCTGCCTGACCGCGATCGAGCGGACGTTTAGCGTGGGTGACACCGCCGTCCATGCGTTGCGATCGGTCGACTTAACCATCGAGGCGGGGGAATATGTTGCGGTGACGGGACCCTCTGGATCGGGTAAGTCGACCTTGTTGAACATCATTGGGTTGCTCGATCGACCGGATGTCGGCACGTATTGGCTTAACGGGCGAGATACCACACGGGTCAATGAACGCGCCCAGGCCGCCTTACGACGCCATTACATCGGTTTTGTCTTTCAGTCGTTTCATTTGATCCCGCGGTTGACGGCGGCGCAGAATGTCGAGCTGCCGTTGACCTTGGCCGGTATCGATCCGGCTGAACGGCAAGACCGGGTGCAGGCCACGCTAGCCGAACTTGGTCTTGGCGATCGGGCGCAGCATCGGCCCGAGCAATTGTCCGGCGGTCAACGCCAACGGGTCGCGATCGGGCGAGCGATTGTCAATCGACCGGCGATCGTTCTAGCCGATGAGCCGACCGGTAATTTGGATAGTGCAGCCGGTATCGACGTGATCGCGACATTGGAACGCCTGAATCGAGACGGGATCACGCTGTTGCTGGTGACTCACGATGCGAACCTCGCCGTGCGCGCGCGCCGGCGTGTTGAGATGGTCGACGGTGCGATTTTATCGGACAGTGGGTAGATGGATTTGAGTCGACTATACTCAGCCGTGATTCTGTTAGGGGATATCATGATTCGTTGTAAACAACGGTGGGTGACGAGCAGTTGCCTGGTGGTTTTCATGGCGGGTTGCGCGGTGTTTAGCGGCACGGATCGGGACAAAATGTCGGCAAGTCAGCTTTATGAGCAAGCCAAATCGAGTCTTGACCGGGGGAGCTATCAGACGGCGGTTGAACTGTACGAAACGCTTGAAGCTCGGTTCCCATTCGGCCGGTTCGCTCGCCAAGCGCAATTAGAAGCCGCTTATGCCTATTACAAATTCGGTGAACCGGATTCGGCGATCGCTGCGGCTGAGCGCTTCATCAAGCTCCATCCTCACGACCGCAACGTCGCTTATGCTTATTACCTCAAAGGTCTGGCCAATTTCGAACGCGGTCACGGTTTTTTCGATCGACTCGTTGGCAAAGGGCGCGATGACGTCGACCCACAGCCGATGCGGCAAGCATTTCGCGATTTCGAGACGCTGTTGGCTGAGTATCCGGATAGCCGCTATGCCGAGGATACGGTGCAACGCATGCGTTTCCTGCGCAACGAACTGGCTGAGTATGAATTGAAGGTCGCGCAGTATTACATGCGCCGGGGGGCCTATTTGGCTGCCGCGAATCGCTGCAAATACGTGGTGCAACACTTCTCAACCAGCCCGGCGGTCATCTCTGCCTTAGAACTGTTGGTGCAAGCCTACCGGGAATTGAAACTCGAAACGCTTGCCGATGATGCCGCTCGCGTCTTGGACGCCAATCGCTTGAACACGCTATCCCCGCGGAGTTGATTGTTATGCTCAATTTCTTTGCGACCGTTCGCCGTCGCCATTCGATTCGTCATTACCAAACCGACATGCCCGTCGGCGAGGCTGAGTTGAATGCGGTATTGGAAACCGCGGTCGCGGCCCCCTCTGCCGGGGATTTGCAGGCCTACCGCATCATCGTTGCGCGCGATCCTTTGTTGCGGCGGGCACTTGCGGGGGCGGCCGACGGTCAGGTATTCGTCGCGCAAGCGCCGGTCTGTCTGGTGTTTTGCGCGGATATCGAGCGCTCGGCGACGCAATTTGGGGAACGCGGCGCGCGTTTGTTTGCTTTGCAGGATGCGACCATCGCCGCGGCGTATGCGCAATTGGCCGCCGTTGCCAGCGATCTTAGCTCGACCTGGGTAGGCAATTTCGATGAACGACGGATTGCCGAGTTATTGGATCTCGACGCGACAGCACCACCTGTTGCTTTACTCTGCGTGGGTTATGCTGCGCAAGTGCCCGAGCCGAGCACACGGCGACGCTTGAGCGATGTCGTGAGCTGGCGCTAGCCAGGAACGCAACGGTCGATCTCGATCGGCTGTTCTCCTGGACGTGGGTCTTGCGTGGTGGGACCGCAGCAAAGCCCGATGTCGTTGACGGCGTGTCCAAACGACTCGATTTACCTTGTGGTTGTGATCGATTATGCTACGGAGCTCGTTTAGCCACCGCCTGCACGAAAAACCGATGAGCAACGATCTGCGTGAACAACTCTTGAAGGCCGGCTTGGTCTCGGAAGAACAAGTCAAGCAAGCGGCACGCGAGAAACAGAAACCGAAAAAAGCACCGAAGGTAAAAAAAGCCGAACGTCGCAAGCCCACCGAGAGCGATACGCAGCGTGCAGCCGAACAAGCACGGCAACAGCAAATCGAGCGCGATCGTGTCCTCAATGAAGCGCGTGAACAGGCAAAGCTGCGCAAAGCGCAACGGGAGCAGATACGACGGTTTGCCCGCGCCAACCGGCTCAACTCACCGGACGGCGATCTGCCCTTCTATTTCCAGGTCGACCAAGTGATCAAGCATATTTATGTGACCGAGGCGCAGTATGCCGAACTGATGCAAGCCAAGCTCGGTGTCGCTGTGGTTGGTGAGACCAATTACCTGCTCTACCTTGGCGATCTCGAAAAACTGCAGAGCATCGGCGCTGAGGCGACCATCATTATTCCGGAGCCGGAGAGCGAAGATTGATCCGGGGTGCGGGCGTCATGCTATATCGACTTTTTCGCCCGCTGCTGTTTTCGATCCCCCCGGAGCGTGCCCATCAGCTCGCACTGTCCTTACTCGATGTCAGTGCGCACTGGCGCGGCATCGCAGCAGCGCCGGTAACGCACCCGCGGGATTGTTTTGGCCTGCGCTTTCCCAATCCCATTGGGCTTGCTGCCGGTTTCGATAAGAACGGGCAGTACTTGCCGGCGCTTGCCACCCTCGGTTTCGGCTTTGTCGAAATCGGTACGGTGACCCCGCGTCCGCAACCGGGTCAACCTCGGCAGCGGTTGTTTCGGCTGCCGCGGGCACGCGCTTTGATCAATCGTATGGGGTTCAACAATGCTGGTGTGGACGGGGTTGTCGCCAACTTGGCAAAGCACCGCTTCCCTGGCATCGTCGGGGTCAATATCGGCAAGAATCGCGATACACCACTTGATGGCGCGCTCGCCGATTACCGCTATTGCCTACGTCGGGTGTATCCCTACGCCGACTATATCGCCATCAATATTTCCTCGCCGAATACGCCGGGTCTGCGTGATCTGCAACGAGCGGATGCGCTCGAGCCGATGCTCGCAAACCTCAAAGCCAGCCAAGCCGAACTTGCCACTGCGACGGGGCGGTATGTCCCATTGTTGGTGAAGGTCGCCCCAGATCTGGACATGAGTGAGGTTGCGGACATGGCAACACGGTTTCGCGACACTGGCGTCGATGGAGTGATCGCAACCAATACGACCGTGACCAGACCGGGTGTGGCTGGCTTGCCTCACGCGGACGAAACCGGTGGTTTGTCGGGGCGACCATTGTTGCCCTTGGCAACCGAGATCCTCGGTCGATTCCATGCGTTTTTGGGAACGAACATCCCATTGATCGGTGTTGGCGGCATCATGACCGCCGCCGATGCGGCAGCCAAGTGCGCTGCCGGCGCCACCCTGTTACAAGTGTATACGGGCCTGGTGTATCAGGGACCGTCGGTCGTTCGGCAGCTGCTGCATTCGATACCCCCATCGCCAGACGCTCGATCATCGCTCACGTAATCGGGTGCCGGCGTAAAACGGACCATTTGCCTTGCCGCTGAGATGGTCCTGTCACTTTTCTGTATTTTTTCGGCGATATACTTCAACGCTCGTGTGCCGTAGCCGTTTGAAACACCGTATAAGTACGGATGATGTCTTCACCAACCGATTCCCATCACTTCGATAATGTCTCGCGCTGGACCGCCGCCGCGCTGCGGATCGAAATCGAGCCGGTATCGCCAAGTTTCCACTGCTGCGAAGTGCTGGAGCTCTTTGCCAGGCGGGCGGGTATCCCCGCGGTGGCCATTGCACTGGCACCGCGATGTTTTGGTTTGGTCGACCGCACTGGGTTTTTATCGACCTTGGCTTTACCCTATCGCAAGGAACTGTATTCGCGTCGGCCCATCACCGAATTGATGGACCCGGCACCGCTCGTTGTTGTCGGAAATACCCGCATCGAACAGGTTGCCGAGCGCATTACGCAGACCAAACCGGAGGCGCTTTATCGCGGTTTCGTGATTGTCGACGAGGCCGGCGATTACCTTGGGCTGGGCAGTGGTCTTGATCTCATGGTATGCATGAACGACTTGATGCGAGAGACCCTAGCGGAATTGCGCAGCAGTCAATCCAAGTTGATCGAGTCGGAAAAGATGGCGGCGCTTGGCTCACTGGTCGCCGGTGTTGCGCATGAGATCAACACACCCGTGGGAATCGCCCGGACCGCAGCCTCCCACCTCCACGAGCATACCCAGGGGATTCATCGCCAATTGCAGGCCGGACAGATCAAAAAATCGGATCTCACCCAGTACTTGGACCTGGCCATCGAATCGACCCACATGATGTTGACCAATACGGCGCGTGCCGCCGACCTCATTCAGAGTTTCAAACAAGTTGCCGTTGACCAAACCAGTTCGCAACAGCGGTGTTTCGAACTGAAGCCGTATCTCGACGAAATTTTACTGAACTTGCGCCCACGTCTGAAAAAGACCCGGCATGTTATCGACATCGACTGCCAAAGCAAACTCAGGTTATTAACCTATCCAGGTGATTTGTCGCAAATTTTCACCAATCTGATCATCAATTCCCTGGATCATGGCCTTGCCGACAAACACGAAGGCGGTCGCATCAGCATTGCCGTCAAAAAACTGGATGACCGTCGCATCGAAATCAATTATGCCGATAATGGTGTCGGTATTCCGGCGCCGAATCAAGCGAAAGTCTTTGAACCATTTTTTACGACTCGACGGAGTTCAGGCGGTAGTGGGCTCGGACTACACATCGTCTACAACCTCGTCACGCAACGCCTGTATGGCGAAATACAGTTGACCTCTGAGGTCGGTAAGTTCACGCGGTTTACGATTATCTGTCCTTGCCTTGCCAGCCAAAGCGAGGGTGCGCCACTGGAGATTACCTCATGACGATGACCACGCCTGACGAGGATTGGCTGATCGACGATGACGAACCGGCGACGCCGGCTCCGGCCGCCCGGATTCTGGCGGAGAAAGCGCCTTGGAAAGTGCTCGTTGTCGACGACGACAGCGAAGTTCACGCCATCACCCGTCTGGTCATTCGTGATCTCGTGCACAGCGGTCGGGGTATCGAACTCATTGACACCTACTCCGCTGACGAAGCACTGGCCGTTTTACGCAAGGTCTGCGATGTCGCCGTCATCTTGCTCGATGTTGTGATGGAAACTGATCAAGCGGGGTTGGATTTGGTCAAGACGATTCGGGATGAACTGCACAACTGTGACGTCCGTGTCATTCTGCGTACCGGACAGCCCGGTATCGCGCCGGAACGGGACGTGATCGACCGCTATGAGATCAACGACTACAAAGCCAAAGCCGAGCTGACCGCGCAACAACTGTACACGGCAACGCTTGTGGCCTTGCGTGCCTACGAGCATATTCGCATCATCGAACGCAGCCGCGCCGGTTTGGAGAAGATTATCGAGGCCTCGTCCGATTTGTTCAAACAGCATTCAATCGATTTGTTCGCAACCGGTGTCTTGACTCAACTCGGTGGCTTCATGCAAACCAGCGATGACGGTATTCTTTGCGCTCGATTGGGCGATACGGAGGGGACCGATCCTGAGCAACCTTACGTGCTCGCGGGTAGCGGCCGGTTTGCCGATATCGTCCATCGACCGCTCACCGAATTGCCCTCGATGACGATTCCAAACATCATTCGGCAGTCCATGATCGACCGACAACACACTTTTGGCGAACAATATACCTGCCTGTTCCTGCCATCGGCCAATGAACGTGATCTCGTGATCTATTTCGATACCCCCGGCCCCACCAACGAGATCGACCGACGTTTGCTCGAAGTGTTTTGTGCAAAAGTCGCTGTTGGTCATGACAATAGTCATTTATTCCAGCAGCTTAAGATTGGTCAGCAAGCAACGGTCATTGCTTTGGCCGATCTCGCCGAACACAAGGACATCGATACCGGTGAACACGTGATGCGGGTGGCGAAAATGACCGAGCGCATTGCCAAACAACTGGCAACGCAAGGCGAGTTCAGCCGACAACTGACCCCAGCGTTTCTTGAACACATCGGCATGGCCAGCATGTTGCACGATGTCGGTAAAGTGGCCATTCCTGATGCCGTGTTGCGCAAGCCCGGCCCTTTAAGCGATACCGAACGGACCCTCATGCAGACTCATGCGCATAGCGGTGGCGCTTTGTTGGCGAAGGCTGCGCGGCGGTATGTCCCGGGTAGTCTGTACTTGTCCATGGCCGCCGACATCGCCAATCACCACCACGAGTGGTTCAACGGTAACGGCTATCCCATTGGCTTGCGGGGGGATGACATTCCCCTTGCGGCGCGGATCGTGTCCGTCGCCGATGTTTATGATGCCTTGGTCAGTCGCCGTCCCTATAAAGCGCCCTGGCAAATCTCACAAGCCGTCGATTTTATTCGGGAACGTGCGGGCACGCAATTCGATCCCCAGGTCGTCAACGCGTTTTTGGCGGTCGAAAGTGGCGATGGGAATCCCTCGATGCCCCCCAGCGGAAGCACGGCAGGCTAACAAAGCCGGAGCATCCGGTCGAGCACCGGCTGGCTTTCGATCGACTCGATGTGCTCGCCGGATTGGCCGAATCGATGAGTTCGCTGAACCCCTAGCGGGTACCGGCGATGACAATGCCGTGCCGGTCGTACCAATCGTAGTCGACGACCCAACGCATGCGTTGGACTGTCGGATCGGCGAGAACCGTCGCTTTGACCTGTTTTTGCACCTCGGCTAGCGTCGCTTGCGCCGCGGTCATCTCGGCTCCGTCGACCGGTTTGCTGATGAGTTCGGGGTAAAGCACGGTGAGAAAACGCGCAACCGGCACCTCGAAGGAGCGGGGTGTACTGACGACGGCGACGCCGTTTTCGATGGTCTTGACCCGGAACCGATACGGATAGTCGGCGATGGCCGGTACCTCGGCTAATTGCCGGTTCAGCGACCAAGCGGCATAGTCGATGTTGGCGAGCCAAACGATGCTGGCAAGGAAAATGGCGAGCGCCAAGGCGTAGCTGTAGTTGCGCGTGAAGTTGTCCATGGCTTGTTGCATCGTGCTGGTTGATCTCGTTGGTTGGTGATGCTACTCCGCTTCTATCGCTTAATGGTTGACAGGAAGATGACAAAGCCTAAACTGAACCGCTCCTGGTCCTCACTCACCCGATACCGATGCCATCGATCTTCGCTGCCAATCAATCGAGCCCTGCCGTTTCGGGCCAAGCCGCGAAAAACGCGGCGCGAATCTTCCACATCGGAACGATCCTCGCGGTGCTGATACCGTTCCCGGTGGCGATTTTTTGGTGTGGCGCTTCGATGCTGGTGTATGCCATGAATCGGCATCACCCCAATCCTCGGGTCGGTTATTACACGCAGCGAGGCGCCACGCGGTTTTATGCCATTGCTGGCTTGTTCATTCCGGTCGCGACCTTTTTCCCCGTCGATTGGCGCTACTATGTTGCGTATTGGGCGTTTGCCGGCGCAGTGCTGTTGCCGTTGTCGATCTGGGACATCATCCGTATCAGGCGAGAGGACTGGCCGGCGGTGTCGTGCCATGGGAACAACGTTGACGGGGGAAGTTATGGTTGAGTTGCGTCACGACTGGACGGTTGCGGAAATCCTTGATCGGTTGGGTCAACCGCTGAACGATTTGTTGTTTCAAGCGCACCGTATCCATCGTGCTCATTTTGACGCGAATACGTTGCAAATCAGCCGGTTACTGTCTGTCAAGACGGGTGTTTGCCCGGAGGATTGCGGCTATTGTCCACAAAGCGCCCACCATGCGGCGGGTGTCCAACAGGAGCGTCTGATTGATCTCGATGCGGTTTTGGCCGCAGCAAGCCAGGCGAAGCGTGAAGGCGCCGAGCGCTTCTGTATGGGCGCGGCCTGGCGACAGCCCACCGACACCCAATTGGAGCGGGTCATCGACATGATCCGTGCCGTCAAGGCCGTCGGATTGGAAGCTTGTGTGACGCTCGGCATGTTGACGGCAACGCAAGCCCGGCGCTTGAAAGACAATGGGTTGGATTACTACAACCACAATCTCGATACATCCCCGGAATTTTACGGCAACGTCATTACGACCCGGACCTACCAGGAGCGCTTGGAGACCTTGGGTCACGTGCGAGCCGCCGGGATCAATGTTTGTTCCGGCGGTATTCTCGGCATGGGCGAAGATCGCCGAGATCGCGCCGGCCTCTTGCAGCAACTGGCGAATTTGCCGAAGCATCCGGAGTCGGTACCCATCAACATGCTGATCCAGGTGGCAGGGACACCGCTTTATGGCACAGCGCCACTCGACCCACTCGAACTCGTGCGGACCATTGCGACAGCGAGAATCGTGATGCCTGCTTCACATATCCGTCTTGCCGCAGGACGCACCGCATTGTCCGACGAAGGCCAGGCCATGTGCTTTTTCGCGGGGGCGAACTCGGTGTTTTACGGCGAGAAGCTGCTGACGGCCGCCAATCCAGCGCAAGACACCGACCAGGCGCTGTTTGCGCGCTTAGGTTTGCGCACTCGCACGATTTCGGCAGAAAAACCCGCTGCTGCCGCCTGCCAGGAGCAGCGGTTGTCGGCCTGATGCTGGCCGATGCGCAATCTTCGTAGCGAGCTTGCCGCACGGCAAGCACAGGGACTCGCACGTCGCCGCCGGGTCATTGTCGGCAAACCCGGTGTGCGTGTCCATGTCGACGGGCAAGTGCTGTTGGCTTTTTGTAGCAATGATTACCTCGGCTTGGCCCAACACCCGAAGCTGGTTCAGGCCCTGCGCGATGCCGCGGTCGCGTATGGTGTCGGCAGTGGCGCATCCCATCTTGTGACCGGGCACCACCAGGTTCACGAACAGACCGAGCAACAACTCGCCGAATGGACGCAACGCGACCGTGCTTTGTTGTTTACCAGCGGCTACATGGCCAATACAGGTGTCGTCACCGCGCTACTGAAGCGGGGCGATGTGCTCTTGGAAGACCGGCTTAACCATGCCTCGTTGCTCGATGCCGGTCGCTTGAGTGGTGCCCGGTTACATCGCTATGCTCACAACGACGTCGGAGCGGCCGAAAGTCGTTTGGCCGACGGCAAAGCCAAGGAAATCATGTTGGCCACCGATGCCGTCTTCAGCATGGATGGCGACCTGGCTCCACTTCCGGCGTTGGCCGACCTTGCCAAGCGCTTCGATGCGTGGTTGCTGGTGGACGATGCGCATGGCTTGGGTGTGCTCGGTCCAAACGGTCGCGGTAGTCTTGGCCACTTTGGCTTGAGTCAAGATCAGGTGCCGATCTTGATGGGAACGCTTGGCAAAGCGTTCGGTTGCTTTGGTGCCTTCGTGGCCGGGTCGGCGACGCTTATCGAATATCTCATTCAGCATGCGCGCAGTTATATCTATACCACGGCGCCCCCGCCGGCGCTGGCGGGGGCGATCCAAATGGCGCTGGCGATCGTTCACACCGAGACCTGGCGGCGTGATCGTCTGGCGACCTTGATTCAACGTTTTCGTGTCGGTGCGAAACAACTCGGCTTGCCGATACCGGAATCGATCACGCCGATTCAGCCGTTGCTGCTGGGTGACAGCCAGCTTGCGGTTGCCGTCAGTGCGGCATTGGAAGCGCGAGGTATTCTGGTGACGCCGATTCGTCCGCCAACGGTACCGGCGAATTCGGCCCGGTTGCGAATCACTTTCAGCGCGGCGCATAGCGAGGCGGACGTCGATCGCTTGTTGTCGGCTTTGGAGGAGGAGGTGGTGCCGCTTTGCTGATCTGCTCGCTTGAACCTGCCCAGCCGATGGGGGATAATTGAGCGTTCGGCTCTCAATACACGCATTCAAACAATCGAATAGCCACCGCGTAGCGAGCACCGCATGGTCCATCCCACCCGTATTTTATTGCTCGATCGAGGCGATTCGACCCGACCTACCGTCAGCGCGGCCCTTGAGCACGCCGGTTATGTGGTCGACGTGTGCGCCGACCTCGAGCAAGCGCAAAGGCGACTCAAAAGCGAGCCCCCGCAGCTCGCGTTGATCGTCGACCGGTTAATCCAGGTGGCCGATGACCGCTTGCTGTCAGGACTGATCCGTTGCGCGACACAGGAGCGAGTCCAGGTCGCTATCGTTGCAACCAACGCAGAGCTGACTCACGGTCGCGCTGATTTGCTCTCATTGCCGGTCATCTCAGTTCAAGACGCACAGACGCCCACCTTGCTTGCCCAGATGGCGCTATTGCTTGGTCTGCAAGAACGGGAACTCCACTGTCACTCGGTGCGAGCGGATCTGCATCGTGTATTGGCCAATACAACCGATGCCGTTCTCGTGCTCGATGCCGATCACCGTGTTCAGTACGCGAATCCTCGCAGTGCCGAGATTCTCGATCGTCGTCTCGATGAGTTGATCGACTGTCCGTTTGGTGTGCCGTTGGCCGGACCCGGTACCACCGAACTGACCCTGTTCCGGCCCGATCAAACATCGCGCCAATGTCTGATGCATGTGGCCGTGACCACTTGGGAAGGCGCTCCTGCCCAAGTCGTCTTCTTACGTGATGTCTCCGCTCAGCGCGACGCGGAGGCGCGCATCGAGCAGCTCAATGCCATGCTGCAAGGATTGCGGCGCATCAATCAACTCATTGTTTCCGAAGACGATAGGCAACGCCTGATCGAGCAGGCGACCACGGTGCTGGCGGAGCGGCTGCAAGATTACTATATCTGGATCGCATTATTGGATCAGCGGCAAACGATTCAACAGTTTGCCGTGTCGAGCACGAAGGACAGCGATGCTTCTCTGGAACACCTGCTCGGTGCGGGTATCCTGCCGACTTGCGCCAAACGAGCAGTTGCCAGCGATGGACCGATACTGATTGATAATCCAAAGCTACAGTGTCGCCACTGCCCACTGGTCCACAGTCACGGTGATCGTCTATCGATTGTGCAAGGGATTCGGTTCGATGCGACGTGTTATGGCGTTATTGCGGTGTCGTTGCCGCGATTGCATGCAGGTGATCGGGAAGTGCTTGCACTGTTCGATGAGCTCGCCGGCGATCTCGGCTTCGGCTTGCACAAAATCGAGGTGCAGGAACGCATGGAGCAAGCGCGTCTGGAGCTGCTTGAATCGCGCCGATCGATGGCGACCTTGCTAGCCAATCTGCCCGGGATGGCCTACCGCTGTCAGAACGATACGTCTTGGACGATGATCTTCGTCAGTGCCGGCTGCGAGGAATTGACCGGATATCCTAGCCAGGCTTTGCTGCAGAATCGGCAGCTTGCCTTCGTCGATCTCATTCATCCGGACGATCGCGAACGTGTCTGGCAAGACGTGCAAACCGCGGTTCGCGCCGATCAGGCATTCGAAGTCGAATACCGTATCGTTAAATCGAACGGTGAGCTGCGCTGGGTCTTTGAACGGGGGGTTGCGGTGACGACCGCCGCTAGCCTGTTGCTGGAAGGTATCATCAACGACACCACCGATCGCAAGCTCATGGAATTGGCGTTGATCGAGCGCGAGCAACATTTTCGACGGCTGCACGAGCAAATGCCCGTGCCCTACCAAACGCTCGATCCGACGGGTCGGCTGCTGGCCGTCAATCAGATTTGGTTGCAGCTGTTTGGTTATCATCCTGCGCAGATCATCGACCACGACTTTGCCGAGCTGCTCGTCGAAGACGATCGCGAGGGTTACCAAGCGGAGCTTCGGCAACTCGTCCACCTCGGCTTCAGTCATGGTTTGCCATTGATCGTGCAATGTCGTTCCGGTGAAATTCGTGAAGTGATCTTGGAGGCGCGAGCCGCTTATGACGCCCAGGGCCAGGTCAACCAGATTCACTGTGTCCTGGTCGACCAAACCGAGCAACGGGCCACCGAGCGTGCCTTGCAGGAGAGCGAAACCCTGTTTCGCTCGGTATTCGATCATGCGCCGGTTGGGATTGCCGTGGTCGACCGTGACGGCTGTCCGACGATTTGCAACCCCGCGCTGGCGAATATGCTGGGCTATCGCGCGGATGAACTGGAACGAATGTCATTTGCGCAATTGACCCATCCTGCCGATATCGAAAAAGAACTGGCGCAATACCAACGTCTTCGTGCCGGTGAAATTGGCCACTACCAAATCGATAAGCGCTATGTGCACAAGCTTGGCCATTGGGTCTGGGGCAATCTGACCGTCTCGATGATGTATGACGAATTTCAGCATCCGGCAGCGGCGATCGCGATGGTCATGGATGTTTCCGAACGTTATCGGGATATGGAACGGCTGCGCCAGGCGGCGGCCGTTTTTCGCAGTACCTCGGAAGGCGTCATCGTGACCGATCCGGACACCCGGATTGTCGCGGTCAATGGGGCATTTACACGAATTACGGGATACACGGAAGACGAAGTGTTGGGACAAACGCCAAAGGTGATGAATTCGGGCCGGCACCGGCCGACCTTTTTCGCGCAGATGTGGCAAGAACTGAATACAACCGACCAGTGGCAAGGTGAAATTTGGAATCGACGTAAATCCGGTGAAATCTATCCCGAATGGCTTGCCATCAGTGCCGTGCGCGATGATCACAATCAGCTGGTCAATTACGTCGGGGTGTTCTCGGACATTACTCGAATCAAGGCTGCACAAGCCCAACTGGAGTTCCAAGCCCACCATGATCCGCTCACCGGTCTGCCCAATCGGATCATGTTCTACGATCGGGTTAGCCAGGCGATCCAACGAGCGAGGCGGTTGCATCATGTGGTCGGTTTGATGTTCATCGACCTCGATCGGTTCAAGGATATCAATGACAGCCTGGGCCACGCGATCGGTGACCAAATGCTCATCGAAGTGGCCAAGCGCCTGTCCGAACACATGCGTCGGGAGGATTCGGTCTCCCGCCACGGTGGCGACGAGTTCACGGTGCTTATCGAGGGTCTTACCGACGTCAATCAATTGGCCCGGATTGCGATCAAGATCTTGCGTCGCGTCGAGGAACCGATGTCCGTCGAAGGGCATCACTTGTATATCAACGCCACGATCGGGATCAGCTGTTTTCCTGCGGACGGCGATACGCCGGAAATCCTGATTCGCAACGCAGACACGGCGATGTACCATGCCAAGGCAAGCGGGCGCAACAACTATGCCTTTTACGATGCCCGTTTCACCGAACAAGCGCGCGATCGAGTCCGCATCGAGGTGGATTTGCGGCGGGCCATCGAACGCAACGAGTTGGTGTTGCATTACCAACCGCAAGTCGATTGTCAACATCTGGCCGTCACCGGAGTGGAGGCATTGGTCCGGTGGAACCATCCAGAACTCGGTCGGCTGGCACCCGATCGTTTCATTCCGCTCGCGGAAGAAACGGGCTTGATCATTGCGCTGGGTCGATGGGTGTTGCAGACAGCCGTACAGCAACTACAAACCTGGCAAGCAGAGGGAATCGAGTTGCCGCGAGTCGCGGTCAATGTTGCCGTCGCGCAGTTACGCCAAGAGGGTTTCGTCGACGAGGTCACGCAGGTCTTAGCGCAAACCGGATTGCCGGCTTATCGTTTGGAACTCGAAATCACGGAGGGATTTTTGTCCCGCGAAGCGGAGGTTGCCCCGCGGATTTTGGAAAAATTACAGGCACTCGGCGTGGTGGTGGCGATCGATGATTTTGGTACCGGGTATTCATCGCTTAAACGACTGAAAACATTGCCGGTCGATCGTTTGAAAATCGATCAAGCATTCGTTCGCGGTATTCCGGAGGAGGCCACCGACCTCGCGCTGTCGAAGTCAATGCTCATGCTCGGCCACAGTTTGGGCCTTACTGTGGTTGCCGAAGGCGTGGAAACGGAGCTGCAACACGCGCTGCTGTCGAACGAGGGTTGTGACAATGCGCAGGGATTTCTTTTCAGCCGGCCGCTCGCAGTCGAGGAATTTCGGGGGTGGTGGCAGCAATGGCAAACCCGACATCCCGTAGCAACAACCGTCGAACCTGCGGGAGATCAATCCACTTCTGGGTGTTGTCGCGACGAGTCTGGGCTCGACCCGGGCGATACCCGAGCTTGCAAGTCAGGTGAGTAAACGATGTCGATACCTCAGAACCAAAGCCGTCATGACGCGCTTGCGATTGCCAAGATTCCCAGCGGGATCGATGGTTTCGATGAAATCACCTTCGGTGGTCTACCGCAAGGCCGAGCGACCCTGGTTACCGGTGGCCCAGGAGCTGGCAAGACGCTGTTCGCCATTGAGTTTTTGGTCAATGCGGCGGTCAGTTTCAAGGCGCCGGGGGTGTTGTTGTCGTTCGAGGAAGGTGGGCTGGAACTCATTCGCAATGCCGGCGCCATCGGCCACGATTTGGCGCAGTTGGTCGCCGACCAGCGTTTGATTATCACGGATTTTAGCCAGGAGGATGGGTATGGCCTTGAGATCGGGGATTTTAGCTTGGATGGGTTGTTTGTTCAGCTTGAGATCGCGATCAATAAAATCGGCGCCAAACACGTCGTCCTGGATACCCCGGAGAGTCTGTTTACGGCGTTTACCAACCAGTACGTGCTCCGGCGCGAGATGCATAGACTGTATCAGTGG
>CAZWQC010000015.1:16572-18188 GCA_964635785.1 uncultured Ectothiorhodospiraceae bacterium | reverse complement strand
TCGGGAAGGGGGGCGTACGGTGGGAGCCGGTATCGTCGCTAAGGTGATCGAATAAGTCGTTATTCGGTTGGCGTGAGCTGCATGGTTTATTGCTCATCTGTGCGCATGTCGAGTGGTATTGAGCGATGGGTTCTTTCGTTTCGATCAAGCTGTCACGAGATTTTTCGCGATAGTGCGGCGAGGGTGTTCCGTCCGGTGGAGACGTTACGCAGACGCAACGTTCGATTTAGAAACCGGTACTCGACAGGGGGCGTTTCGCCCCCTGTCGTATTTCATTTTCTGTTAAAGGTAAGCAACGATGGCTAATCGCCAGCGTATACGTATTAGGCTAAAGGCATTCGATCATAAATTGATCGACCGTTCAGCGAGTGAAATCGTGGAGACGGCAAAACGAACGGGGGCACGAGTCAAGGGTCCTATCCCTTTGCCAAATCGTTGTGAGCGCTTCACGGTGCTGATTTCACCGCACGTCAATAAAGATGCGCGGGATCAATACGAAATTCGTACGCACAAGCGCTTGATGGATATCGTTGATCCAACTGACAAAACGGTCGATGCGTTGATGAAGCTCGATCTGGCGGCGGGTGTGGACGTTCAAATAAAGCTTAACTAATCTAGAAAACCGTGTTATCATTCCGCGCTTATCAGTTTCTTAATGGCAGTTTGTGACAGCGGCTCGGGTTGGTGCGCAACAAACTCGGATTTGACGAGTAGGTAGAAGGCAATGTTTGATGGAGTTGTGGGCCGAAAACTCGGTATGACTCGGCACTTTGGAAGCGACGGTCGCGCGGTTCCGGTGACCGTGGTTGAGGTTTTAGGCAATCGAGTCACGCAAGTTAAGAGCTTGGAGAACGACGGTTATACGGCGGTGCAAGTGAGCACCGGAACACAAAAACCGTCGCGCGTGACGCGGCCGCTAATCGGGCATTACCGGCGCGCCGGTGTAGAGGTCGGGCGAGGCTTATGGGAGTTTCGGGTTTTGCCCGAGCAAGTCGAGCAAAACGAAGTCGGGTCTGTCCGCAGTCTGGAGAAGTTCGTGGTTGGCAGTAAAGTCGATGTGAGTGCGGTGAGCAAGGGAAAAGGATTCGCGGGAACGATCAAGCGACATCACTTCGCTGGTAGCGATCGCTCCCACGGGAACTCGAAAGCGCATCGCAAACCGGGCTCGATCGGTCAGAATCAAACGCCGGGACGTGTCATGAAAGGAAAGAAAATGGCCGGTCAGCTTGGCAACAAGCGAGTGACCACACAAAACTTGGAGGTGGTCAAAATTGATGTCGAGAAGAATGTCGTGTTGTTGAAGGGTGCTGTACCTGGTGCGAGCGGTGGTGATGTCATGATCTGTCCTGCTGTCAAGATGAAGCAGGGAGGGTAGTGACAATGGAGCTGGCTATTTACGGTACGGGTGCGTCGGTCGAGGTGTCGGAGAAGAGTTTTGATCGGGAGATGAACCACTCGCTGGTTCATCAGGCGGTTGTGACGTTTCTGGCAAATGGTCGGGCTGGTACTAAAGCGCAAAAGTCTCGGTCAGAAGTGAGCGGTGGCGGGGCGAAGCCATGGCGACAAAAAGGTACGGGTCGGGCGCGCGCCGGGACGACGCGTGGGCCAATATGGCG
>CAZWQC010000015.1:10770-16562 GCA_964635785.1 uncultured Ectothiorhodospiraceae bacterium | reverse complement strand
GGGGTGGCGGGGTGACTTTTGCTGCGAAACCTCGGTCACACGCGGTCAAACTGAATAAAAAAATGTATCGCGCCGCCTTGGCGGCAATTTTATCGGAGTTGCGTCGGCAAGATCGCTTGGTGGTGGTTGAGTCGATTTCGGTTGAGTCCCCAAAAACACGACTCGCCGCCGATCTCTTGCGTCCATTTGCGACCTCGCGAACGTTGGTGTTGGTGGAGCAAGCCGATGATGACCTGTTTTTGGCGACTCGGAACTTGCATTGGGTCGATGTGTTGCTGGCGAGTGAGGCAGATCCGGTGAGTCTTGTCGGCGCGGAACGGGTTGTGGTGACAGTGGAAGCCGTTAAAGTCTTGGAAGGAAGGGTGTTGTGAATCAGGAGCGACTACTACAGGTTTTACTTGGCCAGGTGGTATCGGAGAAGTCGACGGCGGCGGCAGATGCAGTAAATCAGCATGTGTTCAAAGTGCGTCGTGATGCGGACAAGACAGAGGTCAGGGCTGCGATCGAATCGTTGTTCAATGTCAAGGTGAAGGCGGTTCGCACTGTGAATGTAAAAGGAAAACGAAAGCGGTTTGGGCGGAGTTTCGGTCGGCGGAGCGACTGGAAGAAAGCGTATGTCGCGCTTGAGCCCGGTTACGACATCGAACTTGGCGGCGGCGAAGGATAATTGTTTATGGCGGTGATTAAGAGTAATCCGACTTCGCCGGGGCGGCGGGGATTGGTACAGGTCAAAACTCCCGAACTGCATAAGGGACGGCCTTGTCGTGGACTTGTAAGGGGTATCACTAAGTCTGGCGGTCGCAATAATGTCGGGCGCATTACCGTGCGGCACATCGGTGGCGGGCACAAGCGGCAATACCGGTTGATTGATTTTCGGCGAAATAAGGATGGCGTGCCGGCGCGGGTGGAGAGGATCGAATACGATCCCAATCGCACTGCTCACATTGCCTTGCTGGTGTATGCAGATGGAGAACGGCGTTACATCATCGCGCCAAGACACGTGTCGGTCGGCGACAGGATCGAATCTGGCGCGCATGTGCCGATTAAGTCAGGGAATGCGCTGCCGCTCCGGAATATCCCGGTGGGCACGACAGTGCATTGCGTGGAAATGAAACCACAGAAAGGTGCCCAGTTGGCGCGCTCTGCGGGTGCGTCTGTGCAATTGGTAGCACGTGAGGGTGGCTATGCGACGTTGCGATTGCGTTCAGGGGAAATGCGCAAAGTGGGCGTTGAGTGTCGGGCGACCATTGGGGAAGTCGGGCATCAAGAACATAGCTTGGAAAAGTTGGGTAAAGCCGGTGCAACACGGCGGCGTGGGGTGCGACCTACGGTGCGGGGCGTGGTGATGAACCCGGTCGATCACCCGCATGGCGGTGGCGAGGGGCGAACCTCGGGTGGTCGTCACCCAGTGTCGCCTTGGGGCATGCCCACCAAGGGCTATAAGACTCGGCATCAGAAACGCACCGATCGCCTCATTGTCCGGCGCCGAGCAAAACGATAGGGGAGTGGGGAAGTCGCTATGCCGCGTTCATTACGAAAGGGTCCGTTCGTGGATCATCATTTGGCAAAGCATGTCGCTGCCGCGCAGGAAAGCAAAGTCAAGAAACCGATCAAGACGTGGTCGCGGCGTTCCATGATTACGCCAGATATGGTTGGGTTAACCATCGCCGTACATAACGGTCGGGTCCATGTGCCAGTTTTGATCAATGAGCACATGGTTGGACATAAACTTGGTGAGTTCGCTGCGACGAGGACGTTCAAAGGGCACGTTGCAGATAAAAAGACACGTAAGAGATAACACTTATGATGGCGACAGCAAAACTGAGATATGCGCGGATATCGCCGCAAAAATGTCGTCTGGTGGCTGATCAGATTCGTGGTTTGCGGGTGGAGAAGGCGAGCGAGGTACTTGCGTTTAGCGAAAAGAAAGCGGCCGATATTATCAAGAAAGTGCTGGATTCGGCGATTGCGAACGCAGAACACAATAATGGAGCCGACGTTGATGAGCTTGTCGTCGCGAAGATTCAAGTGGACGAAGGGCCGATGATGAAGCGGGTCCATGCGCGGGCGAAAGGGCGAGCGAATCGTGTCGTAAAAAGGATGAGCCACGTCGTTATCGGCGTGAGTGATGAATGGGGTGGGCGCTAATGGGACAAAAAGTACATCCAACCGGTTTCCGGCTTGGTGTGGCGTCAAGTTGGACGTCCACCTGGTATGCCGAAGGTAGAGATTACGGTCGGTTTTTGAACGAAGATATCGCGATTCGCGCATTCTTGCGCAAGAGATTAGCGCAGGCTTCGGTGAGTCGGGTTGAAATTGCCCGACCTGCGCGTGCCGCTCAAGTGACGATTTTCACTGCTCGGCCGGGTATCGTGATCGGGAAGAAAGGTCAGGATGTGGAGGCGTTGCGCAAAGAGTTGGCCGGACGGATGAATCTCGATCGTAACAACGTGAAGATCAATATCGAAGAAATCCGCAAGCCGGAAATCGATGCATTGCTCGTCGCCGAAGGAATTGCGCAACAGCTGGAGAAACGGATTATGTTCCGGCGTGCCATGAAACGTGCTGTTGCCAATGCCATGCGGCTCGGTGCGTTAGGGGTGCGGGTCAATGTCGCTGGTCGATTGAATGGCGCGGAAATTGCGCGATCGGAGTGGTATCGGGAGGGTCGAGTGCCATTGCATACGTTGCGTGCAGATATTGATTTCGGTTTCGCTGAAGCAGATACGACCTACGGGGTGCTGGGGGTAAAAGTCTGGATCTTCAAGGGTGAGGTGTTTGATTTGGAAACCTATCGGGATTCAGGAAAAGACGCGAAACACTCGTGAGAATACTTGAGGAGTCTAACGTATGTTACAGCCAAAGCGGACGAAGTTTCGTAAGCAAGCCAAAGGGAAGAACCGAGGCATGGCGCAGGTGGGCAATAAGGTAAGTTTCGGTGAATTCGGTTTGAAAGCGCTAGAGCGAGGGCGAATCACCGCTCGGCAGATCGAGGCAGGTCGGCGTGCAATCAATCGTCATGTCCGGCGGGGTGGGAAAATCTGGATCCGGATCTTCCCGGATGTGCCGGTGACGACCAAACCACTCGAGGTTCGGATGGGTAAAGGGAAAGGCAACGTCGAGTACTGGGTCGCGAAGGTCCAGCCAGGCCGTATGCTTTATGAAATTGAAGGTGTTGGCGAAGACGTCGCCCGGGAAGCGTTGCGTCGGGCCGCCGCAAAAATGCCGGTGAGAACGTTGTTTGTCGAACGCTACATTATGTGAGTTGGGTGTGTGATCTGATGGATGTAAGCGACATAAGGCAGAAAAGCGACGAGGAGCTCAAAACCGAGGTTTTAGCACTGCGTCGTGAGCAGTTCAATCTGCGGATGCAGGCCGGTGCAGGCCAGGCTGCTCGGCCGGATCGGTTCGGCAAGATTCGGAAAGACATCGCGCGAATAAAGACCGTCCAGAACGAGCGGCGATCGACGAGGGTATCATGAGCGAGCAAACAACGCAGCGCCGGGTAGTCGGTCGAGTCGTGAGTAGCAAGATGGATAAGACCGCGACAGTCGTGATTGAGAGAATGGTGTCGCATCCGTTGTACAAAAAATACGTCCGACGGTCAACAAAGTTGCATGTTCATGACGAGCAAAATCAGTGTCGTGAAGGTGACTGGGTGAGTATTCGGGAAAGTCGACGGCTGTCGAAAACCAAGGCTTGGGTTCTGGTTGAAGTTCTCGAGCGTGGTAGCGAAGCGCGCTAGAACCTCGCCCTTATTGCGTGAAGCGGGTCGAAACGAGCTGAACTAGAACGATTGCTGTGGCGATAACGTTTGTCGCTTTAGTGTTTTTGGGGTTTACGGAAATGATACAGACGGAGACCGAGCTTTTTGTCGCCGATAATAGCGGCGCAAGAAAAGTGCAGTGCATTAAGGTGTTGGGAGGGTCGCATCGCCGTTATGCTGGCATCGGTGATGTCATCAAAGTTAGTGTAAAAGAAGCGATACCGCGTGGCCGCGTAAAGAAAGGAGAAGTCTACAAGGCGGTCGTCGTCAGAACAGCGCATGGTATGCGTCGTCCTGATGGCACTGTGGTGCGCTTCGATCGAAATGCCGCGGTGCTACTGAATAACCAGGAGGCACCCATCGGTACGCGGATTTTTGGACCGGTGACGCGCGAGCTGCGAACGGAGAAGTTTATGAAGATCATCTCTTTGGCGCCGGAAGTACTATGATGCGAAAGATTCGAAAGAATGATGAAGTGGTGATTGTCGCCGGCAAAGATCGCGGCCGGCGAGGACGCGTGTTGCGGGTTCGGTCGGATGACCGAGTATTTGTGCAAGGTTTGAATCTGGTTAAGAAGCATTCCAAGCCGAATCCGTTGCGTGGAACCGAGGGCGGTATTGTCGAGAAAGAGGCGCCGCTGCATGTGTCCAATGTGATGTTGTATAACCCGGAGACTGGTAAACCTGGGCGAGTTGGTATTCGAGTTTTGGAGAACGGTCGCAAAGTCCGGTATTTTAAGAATACTGGCGAAGTGGTGGATCGGTGAGGAAGTCATGGCACGGCTAATGGAACACTACAAGAACGTTGTTCGAGCGCAATTGCAAAGTCAGTTCGAATATAAAAATGTTATGCAGATACCGCGAATCAGCAAGATCACGTTGAATATGGGTCTGGGTGAAGCGGTGGCGGACAAGAAGGTGCTGGATTTTGCGACTGCTGATATGGCAGCCATCGCCGGACAGAAGCCGCTTGTCACGAAAGCGCGAAAGTCGATCGCCGGTTTCAAAATCCGGGATGGTTATCCCATTGGTTGCAAAGTGACGCTGCGTCGAGAGCGTGCGTTCGAGTTTTTGGATCGTTTGATCAGTGTCGCGATTCCACGAACCCGAGATTTTCGTGGTTTGTCGCCCAAAGGGTTTGATGGCCGTGGCAATTACAATTTCGGCATTCGGGAGCAGATTATTTTTCCGGAGATCGATTACGACAAAGTAGATCAGCTCAGGGGGATGAACATCACAATTACGACCTCGGCACCAACCGATCGCGAAGCGCGGGCGTTGCTCGATGGGTTCGGTTTTCCGTTTCGTAATTAGGCGGTGGTAAGCGTTATGGCAAAGACAAGTATGGTGCAACGCGAAGTCAAGCGGAGCCAATTAAACGCGAAGTTTGGCAAGAAGCGCGCTGAGCTGAAGGCGATTATCAAGGACTTGGACGTGGACTTCGAAGAGAAAATGCTTGCAGTGGAACGATTGCAGAAGCTACCGAGGGATGCCAGCCCGTGTCGACAGCGCAATCGCTGTGGTACGACCGGTCGTCCGCATGGGTATTACCGCAAGTTCGGTCTCGGGCGTAACAAGCTGCGGGAAGCCGCGATGCGGGGCGATGTGCCCGGTTTAGTCAAGGCCAGTTGGTAATCTAAGGAATAGCACTGATGAGCATGAGTGATCCTGTCGCCGATATGTTAACGCGTATCCGCAATGCCAGCGCATCGAAAAAGCAACGGGTGTCGATGCCATCGTCGAAGATGAAGGTTGGTATTGCCACGGTGTTGCGTGACGAGGGCTATATCCGCTCCTTCCAGATCGAGGGAGAGCGAGAGAAGCCGACGCTGTCGATTGAGCTGAAGTATTTCGAAAATCGTTCGGTCATCGAGTCATTGCAACGAGTCAGTCGGCCCGGTTTGCGGGTGTATCGCAGTGTCGATAAGGTGCCGACAGTTTGGGGTGGTCTTGGTGTAACGATCGTGTCCACGTCCCAAGGGGTGATGAGCGATGCAAAAGCTCGCGCGGCGGGACATGGTGGGGAA
>CAZWQC010000015.1:9013-10760 GCA_964635785.1 uncultured Ectothiorhodospiraceae bacterium | reverse complement strand
TTGTACGGTTGCATAAGAGGATAGGTGGAAGAATATGTCGCGGATCGGAAAACTGCCTCTGATGATCCCCAAGGCCGTCGAGGTGGCCCTGGAAGGTCAGGAGCTACAAGTCAAAGGGCCGAAAGACACATTGAGAATGACCGTGCATGAGAACGTCGTCGTTGAGCGTGACGGGAGCCGAATGAAGTTTGCCCCTAGAAACGCTGATCCAGCGCACTGGCCCATCGTTGGTACGATGCGTGCGTTAGTCGGTAATATGGTGCGTGGTGTATCGGACGGGTTCGAGAAGAAGCTTCAATTGGTTGGCGTCGGTTATCGGGCTCAGGCAAAGGGGAAATCCCTCAACCTGGCATTAGGCTACTCGCATCCAATTGATTACCCGATCCCGGCGGCGCTGACGGTGGAAACGCCAAGTCAGACGGAAATCGTGATTCGTGGTGCCGACAAACAGCTCGTTGGTCAAGTGGCAGCGGAGATCCGACGTTTTCGACCGCCCGAGCCCTATAAGGGTAAAGGCGTTAAATACGTCGATGAGACCATCATCCGTAAGGAAGCGAAGAAGAAATAGGTGCCTTAATGCTAGACAAAAAGTTGGTTAGGCTACGCCGTGCTAAAAAGATACGGAAAAAGATTCAAGAGCTTGCGGTTTACCGCCTGTGCGTGCATCGCACCCCTCGACATATTTATGCGCAGATCATTGCGCCGGAAGGGGGCATGACCGTCGCTTCGGCATCGACGTTGGAACGCGATATTCGTGCGGACATCAATAATTCCGGCAATATCGAAGCCGCGACACGAGTGGGTAAAGTCATCGCCGAGCGGGCGCTACAGCAAGGAATCGAACGGATTGCGTTCGATCGCTCGGGGTTTAGATACCACGGGCGGATTAAAGCTGTTGCTGAAGCTGCGCGGGCGGCTGGTTTGAAACTATAGGATCGACAGTATCATGGCAAGTGGTGGAAGTGGTGGAAATACGACACAGGGCGTGGGTGACGGTCTGCTGGAAAAGCTTGTTGCCGTAAATCGGGTTGCCAAAACGGTCAAAGGGGGTCGGCAATTTGCCTTCACCGCGCTGACGGTTGTTGGTGATGGCGATGGTAAAGTCGGGTTCGGCTACGGCAAGGCAAAAGAAGTGCCACTCGCCATTCAGAAGGCCATGGAGAAAGCTCGGCGGAATATGATTGTTGTCCCCCTGCGCAACGGTACGTTACAATATCCGGTCGAAGGGCGGCATGGGGCGGGTCATGTGTATATGCAACCGGCTTCGGAAGGGACTGGTATCATTGCCGGTGGCGCAATGCGGGCTGTTTTCGAGGTTGTCGGTGTGCACAATGTCTTGGCGAAATGTGTGGGTTCGCGGAATCCGATTAATGTGGTTCGGGCGACGCTCAAGGGGCTCGAGGCGATGCGCTCGCCTGAAATGGTCGCGGGAAAGCGGGGCAAGGCGGTAGCGGATATCATCGGAGCTAGTCATGAGTGATGGCGGCAAGCTCAAGGTGACGTTGGTCAAAAGTCTTTATGGTCGGCTAAAAAAACACCGCGATTGCGCTCGTGGTTTGGGGATGCGCCGGATGCACCAAACCGTCGAGGTGGCGAATACCGCGGAAAATCGTGGAATGATCAATCGTATCAGCTACATGGTGCGGGTCGAGGAAATGGCACAAAGCATCGAGATCATCGAGCAGGCAGTCGACAACATTCCCGATGGCCCGATCATGGCTCCGAAGGTTCCCAAGCGTATCAAGCC
>CAZWQC010000015.1:7474-9003 GCA_964635785.1 uncultured Ectothiorhodospiraceae bacterium | reverse complement strand
ACTTTCAGCATCTGAAGGGAGTCGGAAGTCACGGAAGCGCGTGGGCCGGGGGATAGGCAGCGGACTCGGCAAAACTTGTGGGCGTGGACACAAAGGGCAAACTTCACGTGCGGGTGGCTACCACAAGACCGGGTTCGAAGGCGGCCAAATGCCGATTCAACGCCGGTTGCCCAAGGTTGGTTTTCGGTCTCGTGTTGGGTTTACGACGGCGGAGGTTCGGCTTGGGGAGATCGATCGGATGGACCATGCCGGGGTTATCGATCTGGCTGCACTGCAAAAAGCGGGCTTGGTCACGAAAAACATCGAGCGGGTACGTGTGTTTCGGTCCGGCACAATCGGGAGAGCTGTGCATCTGAAAGGGCTGAAGGTGACCCGCGGAGCGCGCGAGTTGATCGAAGCAAATGGCGGAAAAGTCGAGGATTAAGTGACACAATCGTCTGCGAATCTAGGTAGTTCGCTCGGGGGCTTGGGAAGGTTTACCGAGCTCCGTCGGCGTTTGTTGTTCGTTTTGTTTGGTATGGTGATTTATCGTGTCGGTACGTTTATCCCGGTTCCTGGCATAAACCCCGTAGCGATGGCGCAGTTCTTCGATCAGCAGAGCGGCACCATACTGCAAATGTTCAACATGTTTTCTGGCGGTGCTTTGGAGCGGCTGAGCGTTTTTGCGTTGGGTATTATGCCCTACATTTCGGCTTCTATCGTTATGCAGCTGCTAGCGGCGTCGGTGCCCGCTCTCGAGCAGCTGAAAAAAGAGGGCGAATCGGGTCGGCGAAAAATCACGCAATACACACGTTACGGTACGGTAGCGCTAGCGACTTTCCAAAGTATCGGTGTGGCCGTCGCGTTGCAGGGCCAGCAGATTGGTGGGCAGTCGGTGGCGATCGAGCCCGGGTTCGCTTTCGTATTCACCACGGCGGTTACCCTAGTTACGGGCACCGTGTTTCTGATGTGGCTTGGGGAGCAAATGACTGAGCGCGGTATCGGTAATGGGATATCGCTGATCATTTTTGCTGGTATTGTTGCTGGTTTGCCTGCTGCGGTGGGGGGGACGTTCGAGTTGGCGCGAACGGGGGAACTGGCGAGCGGGGTGGTTTTGGTGCTACTGATCCTGGCTGTGTTGGTCACGGGCTTTGTGGTTTTTGTTGAGCGTGGGCAACGGCGAATTACGGTCAATTATGCCAAGCGCCAAGTCGGGAAGAAGATGTACGCAGGACAGACCAGTCATCTGCCTCTGAAGCTCAATATGGCTGGGGTGATTCCGCCGATATTTGCATCCAGTATTATACTGTTTCCGGCTTCGGCAGGTCAGTGGCTGGGCAATACTGAGGGATTGGGTTGGCTTGGCGCATTATCGACAACGCTATCACCTGGTCAGCCTCTGTACGTGATGTTTTACGCGGCGGCGATTATCTTTTTCTGTTTTTTCTATACAGCATTGGTCTTCAATTCGCGGGAGACCGCAGAGAACTTGAAAAAATCTGGTGCGTTCATTCCTGGTATTCGTCCGGGTGCGCAAACCGCGAAGTACA